>NZ_NPIZ01000015.1:0-70317 GCF_002251185.1 Prevotella sp. P5-126 | reverse complement strand
AGGTGGCTATTGCGGTGGGGTTCCACCTCTTCCCATTCCGAACAGAGAAGTTAAGCCCACTTGCGCCGATGGTACTGCAATGCAATGCGGGAGAGTAGGAGGCCGCCATCTTTTACAAAGCACCTTGTTTCAGCAATGAAGCAAGGTGCTTTTTTCGTTTCTTCCCTTTACGGATCCACGGAGCACACAGAGTACACTCTACGGAACACACAGAGTGTTTAGTTTAGAGATTAGTGGTTAGAGATTATAGTTAAAGATAGTAAGGCTTTAAAGAAAGACCACCACTATAATAAATATAGTGATGGTCTTTATCTTAATAATTGCTTTTACTATAGATGGAGTAATGGACGTTCTGAAATGATTAGACTTATAATCAATAATTGTTAGAATGCGTATGATAGCTCCTCATCGTCAGTCGTGTCGAATGTGTATCCATTACTGACAGAATTGGTAAAGAAGTACCCTGTTGCTTTGGTCGTACAATTTTGTTTCAGCGTTACCGCATTAAATGTACGCGTGCGAATCAGTTTGCCAGAACTATCCTTCATATTGACCTTTACATTGACAACTTGTTCTGTTGCTGTCAGAAAACATGAGATCGTTGGACCGTCTATGAATGAATTGTTTGGCGTATTCTTCTTGTAGAAATTAGTTTTGTATGATTGTTTTGCAAAACTAAATCCAGTAAATGGATTAAAAGCGTATTGATTTGGAGTATCTACATTCTGATTTGGGTCGATGATGATTTCAACCTCATCTACTTCTTCAGGGTAGGGATCTGTTATATAAAGCCAGAATGATGCAGTGATGCGTTTGCCAAAGTTCATGGTAACCTCTTTAGGTTCACCTCTGGTAATATCAACAGACATCGTTGTTGCATAGGTACTCTTGTAGAGTATGATATCATTGATGACCGCTTTATCTGGAGATACGATGTCTGCAGCTCCGTTACTTGGAGTTTTAGCCTTGTGTGCTACAGCTACGAAAGTGTATTTTCCAGCCGGAAGCTCGCAATTAATCTGATCGAAGTTCTCGTTTGTTCCTTTCGTTTTCTTTTCTGCATAAAACTCTTTGTTGTTTTCGTCGAAAACCTTAAATGCGATACAGGTCACTTGTGCTTCTGCAGCACTTGCACGTGACGTTGCGAAATTTTGGTCAGGAACTACTGAAAAATCAAATCCAGAAAAACTGACTTTTACTGAGACAGATTCTGTCTGTTCAATGTTGCTGTCCTCTGATGAACAAGAGAACAGATGTGCTACAAACAATGGTAGCAATAAAATAAGAAACTTTTGCATGTTTTATCGGATTTTTTGTTATAATGCTGCAAAGTTAAAGTTTATTTTCATACGAAGCACGAAAAAACTCTTAAAAAAGTATAAAAGCAGTATTGATATAACGAAAAATGGCTAATTCTGTCCTTTTTATAGCAGTGTCAAATGGGTGTTTATAAGAAATTATTTGCGAAAAAACGGTAAAACTGTCAGTTTTATATAGCCTCTGATGATTGATTTAGTATTAAAGTGTCTTATCATGAGTTTGCTTTTCTATTGGAGAATAATCCAAGTCGGTAGAAGAATAATCGAAGGATAGACGAATTCCTATTGAGTAAGCGATGAGACATATTGAAGATATGGCGGAATCAGACAGAATATAAAAATGTTTTGTATATCATACGTATCACCGAAACCGCCAAAGCGCACCGGCTTCACAGTCTGTGCGCTTACGCTCTTTTTCAAGAGGATGAATTATATTAATTGAGATTTTCGTTTTTCTTTGTTGTTACTACAATTACGTTTTCAGTATTCTCATCACCACTGTACTTCTTTATATTTTCTGCGTCTTTGAAGATTTGCAGGCTTGATATCTGATCTGGTTTAAGTGTGTTGATGTTGTCTATTCGTTTACCATCAACTATGTACAAAGTAGTGTTGGGTTGTTTATTCTCTTCTTTATTTGCTGCAGAATTTGGTTTGGGTGTTATAGTGCCTATGTTGAATGAGATGGGTATTACATATTTCACATCTACTGCTTTACCGTTCTGTTTACCTGGTATCCATTTTGGCATTTCCTTTATTACTCGTAGCGCTTCCTTATCGAGGGGCTCGCAAACGCTCCTCATAATGGTTGGCTCTATAATATTACCATTTTTATCTACCACAAAGGCTACAATGACTCTGCCGCTCTTATTGGTAGCAGTTGCCTCTGCTGGATATTTCACATTACTCCCGATGTATTCATATAATGCTTTCGGTCCTCCTGGGAATGAAGGCATCTGTTCTACGATGTCATAGACTTTCTTCTTGCTTTCTTTTTTGGGCGCTTTTTTCTTCTCTACCGGTTTGTTATTTTGTTGCACAGGCAAATTGTTTTCTACTGCCACCGCTGCATTATTACTCTCAGTAACAATTTTCTCGGCCATTGATTCTACACTTTCGTTGGCAAAAGCCACAACAGCTATTGCTGTTAAAGGAAGTGCCAAAAGCAGTTTGGCACGTTTCCATCCATTCGATTTCTGCATTTTCATCATTGTGATACGTTTTTTTAGTGAATTATGATTAAAATTGTTAGCTAACGCAAATCTATCTTCTCCCACAGCCTTCATCACCAGCAACAGTTGGTAATTGCGTGCATCTACACCTTCTGCGAGTACAGCTTCGTCTGCTTCGTATTCATGAACCTCCTGTAGCTCGCGTCTTAGTAGCCACGCTGCAGGGTTGTACCATTGAAAAATCAGCATGATGTTGCACAATAATATATCTACACTATGGTGATGAGCTATGTGTGCTCTTTCGTGTGTTAGAATTTCCATAGGGTGATCTTGATAGTCTTTCCGTGCTACAACGATATAGTTGAACCAACTGAAAGGAGCGATATCACGGTCTATTACTACCAGATGTTCTCCATGTGCATTGTCTGTTCTTGTTCCGCTGCGCAATATGAATCGCAGTTTCCATAGAGACAACAGGAAGACCACGGCAAATATTCCAACACCTATTATATATAATAAGAATAGGAGTTGTATCATGGTAATTGGTTCTTTTGTCGGGTAGTCTAACGGTTGTTGTACCGTAGCAAGCATTTCTGTAAAATCTACCGTCACCGCAGTCATTGGCGTTTCTTTATTCAGTTCCACTTGTATCAATGGTACTATTAAAGCCATAAGCATCATCAACAGGATTGACTTACGGTTGAAGGCATGGAAGGTTTCTCTGCTTAAGCCCATTTTATAGAATAGGTAGAATGCGATTAAGCATATTCCCGATTTGATAGAATAAAGAAAAAACAATCCCATATTACATTGGTTTTATATTATTTGTTGAATGGTCTTTTTTCTTTGAAATCAGTCTTTCTCAATCGTATCAATTAATTGCTTGAGTTCTTCTATCGATATTTTTTCCTCTTTAACCAGAGCGGAAACGGCTTTCAGGTATGATTTACCGAAGAATCTATCCACGACACTCATCAGCGTATTACGATGATATTCCTCGCGTGTGATTTTAGCGAAATACTGGAAGCAGCGTGCTGTTAAGGCGCGATGCCCTAGAAATCCTTTCTCCTCAAGGATTCTTACTAATGTTGCTAATGTGTTCACGTGTGGTTTAGGATCTTCGTAACATGCTTGCAATTCGCGAATCTGCATATCCCCATGTGTCCAATAGTGATCCATGATTTCCTCTTCTTTGTTAGTCAATGTCTTCATCATTTTATTCTGTTTTAATGTTTATGGCTGCAAAGTAACTAATTCTTTTAGTTTATTACAAGTTTTTTGAGTTAATAAAACTAAAACGATTAGTTATTTAACTAAAAGTGTTAGTTATGTAACGTATAGTTCTTATTCTTAGGCCATATTTGTTTCTTAGATGTTATATTGAAACATCAATGCATAATAATTATAGTGATAGTTTTGTTGTTAGGTGAAATATGTGTAAATTTGGGCAGTAAAACATTAAGTGTATCATTATGTTTGTAGTATTACTTGTAGGAATAGTGGCATATCTTATAGCCTATTGGCTTTTCAAACCCAATTGACTATAGACAGTATAAAGTATTGGTATTGTACTTTTCATAGGTACTTGTGCTCAAAAAACTCAAATATATTTGGCTTTTTATTCGCTTATTCGTACCTTTGACTTTCGGTCTTAGGTAGGCTGCATTTCGGAAAAGAAAATAAAAGTGAACTTTTATTTTGCAATTCGCTCGATTTGCACTACCTTTGTGAACATGAAAATGGGAAAAGGTAGAATGCTGATGATTATGTTTGTGCTTTTAATGCATCATAGTATAATGGCGCAAACAACAGCGGAGCGAAATGGAATGGAGACTATGCGACGTGACTCCATTGAAGTTTCGCACAATGATTCATTGGCAGTTTACCGCACATTACCAACGGCCATAGGTGATATGCGAGCAGAAACTAAAACAGTTTCCCCAGTTCAATATCCTACAGACAATGTGATGATGCTGCCAAGAGTCGTAGTAGGAGAGGGTGCTATTGCCTACGAAAATCCTATGATGCGTCCTTCGCTGACGGTCAATGAACATCTGAAGTTTGATGTAGATATGCAGTCAGCTGACTATATCGGTATGGCCTCCACCCGTTCATTATTTGCTGCAGGATATTATAATGTAGGCCCGTTGACGTTCAGCGCCAATACCAATGTCAACAGATTTCTCTTGCCTACAGGAGTGTATAATCAATATGGTGTTGGTGGAAGTGTCCACTATGTTTTTTCTGAAAACTTATCAGCCACAGTCTTTGGACAATATTACGCTACCAATCCCTATTTCTCCATGGGCGCTTATTCACTGGTTCCAACGTCGCGTTATGGTGGGTATTTTACGGTGGTAAACCACAAGGTCGGTATGCATTTGGGAGCTCAACAGATATACGATCCATTTCAGCATCGGATGTTTATGGAGCCTATTGTGACACCAATCATCAAGATGGGCAAGATCAATGTAGAGATGCCAATGGGTCCATTGATACGAAGAACCTTGGAGCGAATGACACATAGTGGGCGTCGTCAAGGCCCAATCATAATGCCAAATACTAATTTCTGAACTATGAAAGGACGTTTAAACATGTTATGGGTTTGGCTCTGCCGTATGGGTTGCAGTAGAGGTTTCGGCATTCAGTCGCCGACCGACTACGCTTTTGTACGTTATGTGATCAACGAACACTGGCCTTACTATGCCTATGACGAATTGGACAATCTTGCTCATAATGCTACAGAGCGCAAGTTAGGACGTCTGTATTTCCGACTTGCCAACTGGCGTCAACCATCGGTGATGTTGCGTGACGAGTATGAGGCATGGTGGCATGCAGGTTGTCGCAAGATGCGTCTGACCGATTATCCACAAGAAGCAATGGGCAATCGTGGTACATTTCAGTTGGCGCGTATTACGATAGAGGACGATGCCGACCTACTGTTACGTCATGCCGATGAAGAGTCGGTGCTTGTTGTGGAAGGCATTCATCGCAATACTGAACGCTGGCGCCATATCAAGGAATGTGAGCAGGTCACTATAACCTACGACCTCTATTATTGTGGCATAGTGCTTTTTGACAGTCATCGCTATAAACATCATTATCGTGTGAATTTCTAATTATAATAAATATAATAACCTTTTAAGTCTATGAAGATAACAAAAGTATATACCCGTAGAGGTGATGGTGGACAGACCTCACTTGTCGGAGGTGAACGTGTAAGTAAGTCATGTGCCCGCTTAGAGTCCTATGGCACCGTCGATGAACTATCGTCCCACTTAGGACTTTTAGCAGCTTTGTTGCCTGAAGGCGATGATAAGGCCATGATACAACGTATCCAGAACAATCTGTTTAACGTATGCACTAACTTAGCCACCAATCAAGATACCACACCGCTTTATCCCTCAGCCCATTTGCCAGAGGGCGAAACCGCATTGCTTGAGCGTCAGGTTGATGAGATTATGGCGATGTTGCCCGAACGTCAAGGCTTTGTATTGCCAGGTGGAACCCGTGAAGCAGCGCAAGCGCATGTTTGTCGCACGGTATGCCGACGTGCCGAACGTCGCATCTGCGAGTTGGCTAAAGAGGCTACTGTATCAGTCGAAGTTTCTGAATATATCAACCGATTGAGCGATTATTTGTTTGTTTTTGCAAAAAAACTCAATCATATTGCCGGTCAGAGTGAAAAAATATGGCAGAATGTTTGTAAATAAGAAAAATTATGTTACTTTTGCGGGCAAAATAAAAAACCTATAAAAAAAAAGCAATATGTATTGGACACTTGAATTAGCATCTAAACTTGAAGATGCACCATGGCCGGCAACCAAAGATGAATTAATAGATTATGCCATCCGTTCGGGCGCACCGCTCGAAGTGTTGGAGAATCTGCAAGAGATAGAAGACGAGGGTGATGTCTATGAGAGCATCGAAGACATTTGGCCCGACTATCCTACCAAAGAAGATTTCCTTTTCAACGAAGATGAGTATTAGTAGGCTTTATTTAGTCTAAATCATTTAATACCAGCGAGATAAGCAATTTTTATTTGTTTGTCTCGCTGGTGTTTTGTAGTCCTAATTGGTCTGTTTTATTTGTCTAAATTACGATTTTTAACATCGAAAATTGAGTTTGTTTGTCTAAAAATCGCTACCTTTGCACATCCTCATAGATAAACGACAAACAAATAACTAAGATATGGGACGGCCAAAAAGACTCTATCCGCTTGGAAAATTCAGACTTCGTGTTCCCAAGCAACCAGAACGGGATAAAGCATATCCTGTAGAACTTGAATATACCTGGAACAGACAAATACTCAGAAGGACAACTAATGTCTTTGTGAAGGTAGGAGACTGGAATCAAGCTGGTGACAATGGTCGCGGCGTAATACGTTCCAGCTATGGCCCTGAGTATGCTCATATGAACCAAATACTTAATGGTCGTGTTGAACGTATAGACTATTTGCTTGCAGAATATAACGAAAAGCATCCGCATCAGATTACGGCAGAAGTCATCATGGGCTTTCTTGCTGATAAGCCATTGACAAGGAAAGATCAAGGCAGGGATTTTGTTAAGTTTACTATGGAGCGTCTTGAGTCTGACTATTCCCGGAATAGAATAGGAAGAAGCCGTTATATGAATGGGAAGTGTTGCATGAATGTCTTCACAACATTCTTGCGTGCAACAAAACAAGGTACTTATGAGCCTGACAAGATTTATGTCGGCGATATAACACCTGAACTCATAGACAGCTACATTGAATGGCGTAGGGAGATAAAGCAAAACGGCGATGAAACCATCAACCATGCCTTGACACCTATAATAAAAACGTGCGCGTATGCGAGTGAATTGGGCATGATATCTTCTACCGTAAACGCTCGCATTCAAGATATGCGTATTGCCACAAAACCTACATTATCTGACGAAGAAGCCGAGTTTGATGGTAAAAGTTTGACCAAAGAACAGATGGCGAAGTTGCTTGACTATTATAAAACATGCACAGAACCTCGGCGTAAAGAGTTTCTTGAAATGTTCTTCTTTGCCTTTCATGCGTGTGGGCTTCGCGTCGTGGATGTCATGACGCTGCAATGGGGACATGTCAACTTTGAAAAGAAAGAACTGAGGAAGATTATGATTAAGACCAATAAAAGGCATGTCATACCACTTACTGAGCCTGCCTTACGTATTTTGCGTCAGTGGCAAGCGAAGAGGGACGGATGCCGATATGTGTTCAACCTCGTCAAAGACGATTTGAATCTTGATGACGCAGAAGCATTATACAAGGCAAGGAACAATGCCACGAAGTGCATCAATCAGTCGCTTGTGGTCGTGGGAGAGAATATTGGCCTCCCGTTTAACCTTTCGATGCATGTAGCCCGTCATACTTTTGCAGTCTTTGCTTTGAACAAGGGATTGTCAATGTCTGTTGTAAGTCGTTTGCTCGGGCATGGCAGCACAGATGTTACAGAAAAAGTTTATGCTCGTTTCTTACCAGAAACTCTTGCCTCTGAAGTCGCGAAATTAAAAGCGGATCTTGACTCATTAGAGCCAATTTGATACAAACTTTCGTAAAATCAGTGGCTTTGAAGCCCTGTTGTGAAAGAATCTCAACGAAAAATTGTAATTTTGCATCGTCAAACAGAAATAATGATGACACCAGAAAAGCTAAAGACGATTATATCGCAAGGCGAAGGAACCGAAGTCGAGCTGAAAGAGTCGAAAGACAGCCTGGCTCGTAAGGTCTATGAATCCATCTGTGCGTTTCTGAATCGCAGAGGTGGTCATGTCGTGTTGGGAGTTGATAATGATAGAAACGTCGTCGGTATCAATCCCTCTAAAGTTCAGGAGCAGTTAGACCAGTTAGCAAAGGATATGAACAACCCTCAGCTGTTCAAACCTACTTACTATCTGAACTTTGAGCCAATGAATCTAGATGGCAAGAAGGTCATCTACTTCTATGTGCCAGAAAGCACTCAGGGACACAGCTACAAAGGTGTCTTCTATGACCGCAATCAAGACGGTGACTTTGAGCTACGCAGTACCGAGCAGATAGCAAATCTGTTCATACGTAAGAGTAAGTTGAAGACTGAGGATAGGGTATATCCTATGTTGGGAATGAAAGATCTGGATGAGGAAGCATTCGATGAATTGAGAAGGGGCATCCGCATTGAGAATTCACAACACCCTTGGCTCAATTTGTCTAATGAGGAAATCATACGCTCGGCAGAATTACTTGCTATTGACCCAGACACAGGTAAAGAAGGACTGACGCTGGCTGCCATTCTTTTGTTTGGTAATAACCATGCCATCACCACTGCCCTTCCTGCTTATCGCATTGATTTGCTTTGCCGCGTAAACAATACTGAACTCTATGATGACCGGGAATTGTTGAGCTGCAATTTGCTGAAGGCTTATCCTATCATGATGGCTTTCATCAAGAAGCATCTGCCGGAGCAACCCTATATTGAAGGTATACAGCGTTTCAGCCTTCGCGACACAATTTTACGAGAGGTGGTACTGAACATGATTATTCATCGTGAGTATAGCAGTGCTTATCCTACTACATTTACCATCTATCGTGATACTATCGTTACCGAGAACTGGAACATCCCATACGTCTATGGTCACATCGATCTCCAGACAATGCGTCCGCATCGTAAGAATCCAAAGATTGCCAAGGTATTCTCTCAGATGGGAATCGTAGAAGAGCTTGGAAGTGGTATGAGAAAGATGTTCAAGTACACTCCTCTATACGCTAATGGCAAAGAGCCCGTCATTGAGGAGCAAGACGTGTACCGCATAGAAATCCCTTATGTTCCTACTTTACAGTCCACAGATGGCGAAAGTGGACAGAAAAGTGGACAGAAAAGTGGACAGAAAAGTGGACAGAAAAGTGGACCAGAAAGTGGACCAGAAAGTGGACCAGAAAGTGGACCAGAAACTACCCAGAAAAGAATAATAAAACTTCTGACAGATAATCCGAACATAACATCAAGGCAGATTGCTGAGAATCTGAAAATGGCTAGAAGTGGAATCAGCAAGCACCTTCATTTACTACAAGAGTCTGGTAAAATTAAGCATATAGGCCCAAATAAGGGTGGCCATTGGGAGGTAATAGAATGACAGCAATGCTTCAAGTCGTATTCATGGCAATAGGATTGGCAGTCCTGACATTTCTCATAGCATTCCTATTCAGGAAGTGGCAGCGTGCCATCTTGTGGGCTGTTGCATTGTTGCTGTTTGTTGGGACCTCGATATTGCTTGGTGCCGGAGTTCTGAAAATATATGAGGATGGTATGGTCAATCATGCAGTTCTGTTAGGCATCACCCTTGCTTATGCTTGCTCTTTCATCTTCATTTATGGTGCTGAGAAGACCAATAAATCCTTACATCAGAATTGTTCAACTTCTGAAACGTCCATAGCTCAGCCCGTGCAAGTTGTTGACGAAGAGTTGTTACAGCCAGAACAAACCATTGAAGAGGAGTTGCCACAGCCAGAGCAAGATAATAATGAAGATTTACTGCAACCTGAACATGAGGAAGTAGAAGAGCATGTTAAACTCCAAGGACGGCTCAATACTCCACTCGCACTGCAAGTCTTTGCCCGTGCCATTGAAAAAGGTCTGATGGAAGAAGTGGGCAACCACTACAAATGGAACGAATCGAAAGCCTTATTGGCATACATGTGTGGGCGGATTTATTGTGGTGACTATCCAAAATATTCCGCCAGAGAGGTAAAAAGTTACTGGAAGCCAGGGAGGACAGAGTTCTTTCCAGAATCTGATTTGAACGCTTTGTTCCAAGAAACAGCCCTGGGACAGTCCCGACAGAACCGTAAGGGCGAAGCTGTCCCAATGGGAAGTAAAAAAGTTGATGATTTATTTGAGTAGCCATGTTAGGCTACTCTTTTTGTTTATATACAACGAGTTATGAGACGACTTGCTTTATATACATAACTCCATCCTAATCCCATCCTAACATATCTGAGATGTTAGGCAAACCCAGCCTAACATCCTGTCCTTCAAATCTGTAGTACCTTTGCACCGTGATTTCAGTGCGATGTGCACAGTCGTGCTGTTTCACAACTAATCACGGTGAGGTGACCTGAGTGTGCATCAAGGTTGCTGAGCCATAAAAAAGTAATACCATTATGGCTAAATGCAAAACTAATTTTGACAATCTGTGCGATAGAGAACTGCTGGAGCAGATTCTTCGCACTGTTCAGGACTCGTCTTCGGCATCGGCAGGCGAGAAATCTCATCAACGTCTGTATGACAACAAGGCTCTGATGGACTTGTTGCACATCAAGGACAAGTATCTTAAAAAGTTGCGGGACAATGGCTATCTGGGCTATTCGCGAGAAGGTGACAAGTATTGGTATTCGCAAAAGGATGTAGATGATTTCTTGATTCGCTTCCATTACGATGCGTTTGCAACAAATCCCTTGCGTCCAATCTGGGAAGGAGGTGATTTATGAGCCAATCCTTTACGCCTTTCGACGGGAATGGAACTCCAGATTTCCTTTCCGTCATCAATGCAGAAGTAAACAAGGTGGAGCCAAGAATTTTGGCTCTACCTGCTCCTTCTGTGGAACAACAATCACCACGATCTCCTGTGGCACAACTCGCGCTGCCCCAGATAGCTCGTTCTGGTTCATCCAAGGAAACGTCGCACCTGAAAGCATCAACTTTTGCTGAGCCGGTGCTGCCTATTGATTGGTTTTCCGAATCGGTTCAGGAGTATATCCGTACTGTTTCAGAATCCTATGGATGTCCGCAGGAGTATGTAGTGGTGAACAGCCTCTTTACCGCTGGCATTGCGGCTGGGAAAAAGGCACAGCTCGTCACCAACCCTTATACGAACTACCCCTGCGACTTTTTCTGCATGGTGGGTAAGCCCAGCCGTAACAAGACTGGGCCTCTGAAAGAGGTCACACGTCCATTACGCGAGCACGACAAAGCCAACTTTGCCAAGTACCTGGAAGAAAAAGCCGCTTATGACCAATGCAAGCACGAAGACAAAAGCTACAGCGGTGAGCAACCTATATTCCATCAACGGATAGTCGGTGACAGTTCACCAGAATCCCGTAATGCCCTGCTTGCTCAGGGTGACATGATTGGAGTTGTGGCCGACGAACTGAAGTCTTTCATCGATTCCCTTGGCCGTTACTCTAAAGGTGGAAATGGTGTTGGGGCTGAGTTGTCGCAGTTGCTTTCCATTTGGTCAAACGTCGGCTTTGCCATCAACCGAAAGTTCGAGGAAACCAAACTGATCGATGATCCTGCCATGTGCATCAATGGCGGCATACAGCCTGAACTGCTCGGCAAGACTTTCGGCACAGATGCATTGATGGATTCCGGCTTTACACAACGTTTTCTCTTTGTCTATCCCGACAAAGTTCCATTTGTAAAGCGGTGCGACCGCAAGTTCATGACACCAGAGATGCGTGAGAGCTGGACTGGCATTATCGGCAGACTATTCGACATGCAGCCGCTAACCCTCCAGTTGTCTCATGAGGCAAATAGCCTTTACTCCAACTATGCCGACATCAACGACATGAGGGCCGATGCGGAGGAGGATTGCTATATCGGAGGCATGATCCAGAAGATGAACATCCATACGCTGCGCCTGGCTATCATGGCGCACCTGCTGTCCGACCATTGGAACGAGCCAGTTATCACGGCTGAAGGAATGGGACATGCCATCCGCATGGCTGACTACTTCACCCGCATCCATATCGAGCGCATATATCCTTTGTTACGAGGCTCGGCAGCCACACAGCGTCCGATGACCAACGGTGACCTGCTACGTGCCGTCAATCGTCAGTTCACAATCAAGTCACAGAATGCCCTTGCCGAAGCTCTCGGTGTTTCTCAACAATATGTCAACAAAATCCTAAAAGAACAATGATGGTTGTAGTTGTAGGTGTTAGTAATAGCCTGTGGATAAAGGGCATAAGCATACAACCACCCTACAACCAAGGTACACACCTCTCCATCATGGACTCACATCCTCATGGTTGTACCCAAGTTGTAATGTCAATGCCTTATAAGTCAAGGTTTTCGGTTCAATTACAACTACAACCACTAACTTTAAAAATTGAAGAACTATGACAAGTATATTTGATACAAAGATTAGCTTTTACCGAAACGTAGAAGACAATGTCGGCACGGAAATATCCCTGCGCGACTTCCTCTTCTGCGACAAGTACAAGGAACAGATAGAGTATATCCGTTCCATACTGGATGAAGATATGCAAAAGAGCCTGAAGTTGCAACTGCCTGTGGCAACCATCTCAGGCACATTTGCTCCTACATGTAAAGCGGTAAACCTCGTGGCCCACTCGAACCTTCTCTGTATCGACATCGACAAGAAAGATAACTTGGATGTTGACTGGTTCGATGACATGAAGCATGAGTGGCATAACATCCCCCAGATACTATATGCGGGCCGTAGCATCCGTGGCAAAGGCTGGTTTGCCATCTTCCGCATTGCCTATCCTGATAAGCATGAGGCTCAGTTCGAAGCGCTGAAACGTGACTTCGCCAACAGCGGACTAATCATTGACAAAGCATGCAAGAATGTGAACAGGATGCGCTTCATCTCCTACGACCCAGAGCCGTATGTGAATGAGGAGGCTACATTATATACTAAGGTGTGGTTGGAACCCAAACCGGCATACCACAGTTCCTGTACATATAGTGGTGGCGACATGGAGCAGGTAGAGCGATACTGCCGTATCATTGCCGACAGAGGCATCGACATCACGGCCACCTACGATGGCTGGTTCCATGTTGGTGCAGCCTTGGCATCACTTGGTGAACGTGGGCGTAGCCTGTTCCATGTGGTCAGCTCGCAAAATGCGAAGTACAAAGCAACTGAGACAGACAAGAAGTTTGACAACCTTCTGCGCAATGTCAGCAGTATCAACATCGGTACGTTCTTCCATATCTGTTCGCTGCATGGAATCAACTGGAAGGAGGGTAGTCTATGAAATCGGAGATAACAAGCTTCAACAGTTCATTCTTTGAATACCTCTGTGGCTTCGTCTGGTTTGACCAAGAACGACTGGAGGCCCTAATGAAGCGATATCCTATCGGGGCAACCGAGCAAGGCGAACCGATATTCTGGCATATCAATTCGGAGCATAAGATTACCAATGGTCGCATCATCACAATGGACAGCGAAACAGGCAAGGTCTATGATGACAGTTGGTATTATCAAGACGGGCGACCGACTTGCTTGTTTGGTGAGCACTTGCTCGATAGCTTCCCCACCCAGACGGTTGCATTGGTGATGGATGAAATGACTGCCGCCATTATGAGTAGTTTCCCAACTCCCTACGTTTGGCTGGCTACAGGAAAAGAGAAAGCGACTCCCACCGATTTGCTTCCACTCGTAGGAAAATCTGTGGTCGTGTTTCCAGATAAGGGTGACTACAGCAAATGGCAAGAAACGCTGCAAGCGGTTCCCAATCTCCAGTTTTATATCTCTGATGTGATGGAGAAAGTGCAAGGCGATTGCCACACCATTGCCCAGATGGTTCTTAGTCAGCAACCCTTACGACCAACCGAGGCAGAAGCTGCTCTGATGCGGATGGAGGATGCCAATCCTAACATCGCATTACTTGTCAAAGCACTCGGATTGGAGGTGGTGGGCATTTCACCCACCAGCGACATTCCCAAGGATGAAACACCAAAAACGAAGCCTACTTCGAAAGAACCGAAACAGGATGCTGTCATGCAATCAATCCTATTGGCTCAGGAAGAACGATGGCATGGCAGGAACCCAGAATGCCACAAGTGCAAGTTCTCACATGAGGGCATCAACGGCACCTATTGTGGCAAACTCCATCGATATGTGGAGTATGGGAAAGGCGACTGCGGCGTAGAAGCCGACATTCCTCCTGCTCTGGGTTAAAGGCTACGCCGAGAGGGATTACCGAATAATCCCATAACATAATATGGACTTTTAGATTCGCCGCGCTCCCTTAAAAAGTCCCATTATGCTCTCCGAGGGTTAGACCGCCGCTATACAGCAGTGTTGCCGCATGTGGCACAAGCCAGAAGCAAAATGCATCTGTGAGGGAGTGACTCTCTCCCTCAACCCTCCACTCAGATTTCACCCGAGACCCGATAAACAATTATACATTAACTTCAAAACAATAAAACAAAATGAGTAAATCCAGAAACAACATTCCCCGTGCCGCCATCCATGTCGGCGCACCGGCAAAGTCCTTTTCAGCCGCGGAAGGCTACGAGCCTGAGCGTCGCGGATGGGACGAGAACACCTATCGCCTGAAGAACCAGGACACCAACAATCACTATGATTTCTCGCGCAAGCATCTCAACTTTGAGATTAACAGCCAAGGCGAAATCGTTCCTCTCGGTTCCAATCCCGTGCCACTTCATGAGCGTTTGCAGAAACGCTTAGATGAACTTGAATTCAAGCCCTACATGGATAAGAACAACCCCTTGGGAATCTCTGACAATAGCCCCAACTGCACCGTCGGCATCATTGTCAGTGGTGACCATGATGTGCTGACCCGTCTCGCCTTCGGTGACCAAGATGTGGACTTTACCCTTCAAAAGAGTAATGCCAATGTCGTACTGAAACAGGGCATCAAGGACTGGGCAATGGACACCTACCGTTGGGCATGTGATCGCTGGGGAGCAGAGAACATTATCGGATTTGACGTTCATCTTGATGAGACCACACCTCACATCCAGATTCAGACCATCCCTGTTGCCAAGACAAAAGCCAGAGGACGTGCATCTGCCAAGTATGTGCATAAGGATGACAAGTCGAAAGTAATCTCCCATAAGGAGTGGAAGAAACTACCTGACGAAATCCGCTCGTACTTCATTAGAACTGAAGACGAACGGAGGGAAAAGGAAAGTGTATCGTATGCCAGTGTATGGGGCAAGGACAAATATGCCGTGGGAGAAACCTACAAACAGATGCACACAGACTACTATAACGAGGTTGGGCACAAGTACGGTCTTGAGCGTGGCGATGACATTGCCATGCTGCCAGGTGAGGAACGTCGTGAGCGTGTCCACAAGAGTAAGGCTGTACTGGAGGCTGAACGTCAGGCCAAGGATGCTATTGCCAGGAACCAGATGGAAAATGAACGTCTGGAAGGCCAGAAGGAAAAGATGGAGGGCGAGGTTCAGGACATGAAGAAGCAAAAGATACGTCTGGAAGAGCAGAATGACAAGTTAGAGGGTGAGATACAAAACAAAGAGCAGCATAAGGAAAGGCTAGAAGGCAACATCTCTCAGCTGGAAGATTATGCTGCGGCATTGGACATCAAGGAGGAAGACCTGATAGTACCAACCTTGAAGACTGACCCACTCGTAAAGAATGCTTGGGATGCCATAAAGACCGAACTTGAAAAGCCAATCCCAGCCTTCGGGCAGAAAGAATGGAGAGAGGAACGGAGGAAGGCGATAAAGGTTATCCTTACCGAAATGCAAACTGCACTCATGCAAGCCAAGGAAGCTCAGAAAGGGGATATACTGAAACTGGGGAAGGCACTCTACAATAAAGCCATGCAGAATGTAAGAGCCATCATTGAGAAGAACCAGCAACTGCAAAAGGAAAATGCCCGATTGGTCGAGGAAAACAGTGTCCTCAGAAAGCGAATTGCTTCGATGGACGAGAATGCCATCACCCGGCTTCGGGAGAAGAAGGATGCAGAAATCAAGGAACTACAGAAGCGACTTGACAAAGCCGAGTCCGAGGCTGTCTGTTCAGGCAACAAGGCGTATCTTGAGCATCAGCGTGCCGAAAGTGCAGAGAACCAAGTCCGGGAAATGCTTGCCATACCAGAAATCAAAGAAATATGGGAGAACATTCAGCAGAACAAGAAAGCGTTCTTGAAGCAGATTAACAGATGGATTGAAGATGGCGTTGCTGCCATCAGGGATTATGCAGATGGCAAAGACGACGACTTTCAGCCAAAGCAAGGTAACTCTGTTGCATGGGGTATCGTTGCTGAAGCATTCAAGTATGGCCTTGACCCGACTGACGAAAAGCAGCGCAGGATGGCTACTGCCTATCTATTAGAGAGGGTGTCATGGACAGGTATGTCCGATTTCAAAGCTGGTCTTACGGCATCTCGCACTCGGCAACTCTGTGATGCCATGACGGTCACCAAAGACTTGATGGCGAATTTACTCCTTGCCGCTGGCGGCAGAGGCAGTGTCGGTGTTGGTGGAGGGGGTTCCAATGGAGAACTTACCAACTGGGATGGTACAAAGAAGAGAACGGGTTGGGGAATTGGCAATTAAAAACATATTGAAACATTAAATATAATTATGGATTTTGCATCGGTTTTTGAGAGCTTTTTAAATCAATAATATAAAAATTTCAAGTTTTTTGTTGTTTTTAAGAATGTACGAACATAGAATTCGCAGATTTTTCTTAACTTTGCACCCGAAAAAGAATAATAACGCGATCTTTGAAAGTCTGTAACGGAACTTGACGAAATAAATTTGACTACCGCCTGGCGTTTAGTTCAGGTGTCCTGAGCGAAAGCTTTTGGATATACAATGTTAGAGTTGTAATTGTTTCACTGTTTTAGTCATATTATGTTATATGATGTGATTATAGTATTATGTAGTGTACATATATAAAGAAATAAGTAGTTGGGAAAACGTTCAGACTTTCATCTTTCGCCTTAAATAAAGTGTAAGATGGAAAAGAGTGTAATCAGAAAAAGAGCGGCAGAACTGCAGAGCAAAGAAGATTTGCTGCTTCTTCTCAACGAAATCGTTAAGGATGAGTTGGGAAAGGATGATGCATTCTCTTTTTCAATGCAGCAGCTAACCTACTATTCTAATCCCAATAATGTACGTGGCCGTTACCGACATTTCTCGATTCCAAAGAAATCTGGAGGGAAGAGGAATATAGCAGCCCCATCAAAGGGGTTAGGCCACATATTATATTATGTGAATATCTTGTTGAAGGCCATTTATCAGCCCTCAGACTATGCAATGGGATTTGTAGAAGGTCGTAGTGTTGTTGACAATGCCATCCGGCACATAGGTCAGAATTATGTTTTCAATACCGATATTGAGAACTTCTTCCCGAGCATTGAACAGCCGCGAGTATGGAAGCGCTTTCAGTTGAAGCCTTTCAATTTTAAGAAACCAATTGCAAACATATTGGCAGGCTTATGCTGCATCAAGGAGAAAAACGATGATGGTACCGTCAAATATATTCTTCCTCAGGGGGCACCGACATCTCCCCTCATAACTAACGCAATCTGCGATACACTTGATCGCAGACTGAGCGGACTTGCCCGTCGCTTCAACCTTCATTATTCGCGATATGCTGATGACATCACCTTCAGTTCCATGCACAACGTGTACAAAGAAGATGGAGATTTCCGCACTGAGCTGAAACGCATAATTGAAGGTCAAAACTTCACGATGAACGAAGCCAAGACACGTCTCCAAAAGATTGGAGAACGTCAAGAGGTAACTGGCCTGACCATCAGCAATAAGGTCAACGCCAGTACCGCCTACGTTGCTGAAATTCGCAATCTCCTCCATATTTGGGAAAAGTATGGCTATAATGAGGCATATAAAAGATTTTATCCGATATACAAAGAAAGCAAAGGGCACGTTAAAAAAGGCGAGCCATTGCTAGAGAATGTACTATACGGAAAGCTCCAGTACCTGAAAATGGTAAAGGGGTATAAAGACCCCGTATATGCTGCGCTGCAGGCTAGGTACGACAAGTTAACTAGTCCTGTGAATGCTGAGGTCGAGCAGAAATTTGACTATCTTCGTTCTTTCACACTTGCCGAGTTTGAGGAAATCGTGGATGGCCAGATTAACTATGCCCTTTCAAAAGAAGGCAATCTATATGGAAAAGTTGTTCTTAACGGAAAGGATATTATCATAAGTATTTCCAATGATGCCAAGTCTCAGCTTGTAAAGAACAAGATTGTCACAGACGAAACTCTGGTAGCAAGTGTAAAACCGACAAAAAGTGCCATTCCTGTAAATTCTAAGCCTGGGCTATATGTCGTCTTGACAGCTAAAAATGGCAGGGTTCCATTCTGGATGATGACTTATTATGATCCAACCGTAACTGATATTGACTTAAGCGAAGTTCCTGTAACCGAACTTGTCAACATTTGGGAGAAGAACGGCATCGATGCTGCCATTGAAGCATATGAAAACGGTATTCTGCTCAAAGGAGAAGGTGCGAATAAAGCAGCAAAAGATGCCAAAGGCAAAAAGAAAACAAAAAAGCCACAGAAGGGAGTATTCCTCCCCTCTATGAGCGAATCGGTCTCTTTAGACGTTGATTACATTGATGTGGCAGACATAGCAGCTGTCGAAGAGGAAATAAGGTCTGGCAAGCCTACAAAACTTAGCTCTTCATTCACGGACGAATATAATGATTTAGACTCTGATGAATTGGATACTATAGTAGATGAAGGTTCATTTGACGATTTGTAAAGTATGGAAAAATATGATTTCATAAAGTTAATGTTGAAAAGCCGCAATTTGTCTATGAATGACAAGAAGCGGTTGGTTCTTCTTGCGACCCGGGAAATAGAGAAGAAGGATAACATTACCCCAGAAGATGGAATTAGTGCTCCAGAAGGAAGGAAAAATACCGAGAAGGAACGCCCCCATGCTCCCAAAGATACGGCAGCATTTCTTTGGCTGTTTAATCATGAAAACGGTTTTAAATTTCTGACTCATGAATTTGGTAGTCCAGATAAAGAAATGGAGTACAACAAACTGGTAAAGTTGGCTCGTGACACCTTCATGAGCGCAAAAGACAAATACATTATACCAAAAAGCTTATACGCTTTAATGTTCACCATGCTTTATGGTGGAAAAGAAAAAACTTGGATGGATTGCAATGGTAAACTTCAAGAGGAAAACTTTGCATGTAATAAATGGACCCAGTGGGCAAAAGACAACCCTAAGATACATGTACTTTCCAATGAATCAATAAAGAAAGTGCTCTATGCTTTTCGTAGTACGATTCGCTTGGTGTTGAGTGAAGATACGGATAGTCAACTTAAGACCATCGTAAAACGTCAAGAAAAAAAGCACGCTAATCTATTAATCACTTCAGAGAACCTTAATAATGCCGACGAGTTCTATACGTATGTAAATTATCTAGAGAAAGGGATTAAACAAATCTTGGATGATATGTCTAAACGTTTCAAAGAATCCCCAAAAGTCAAGATCTCATATGAGAGTTCACTCAATAATGATTATAGGTTGTGCGTGATAAGAATAACTCAGTATGGTTCATTTTCCTCTAAGTCACTTGAGGATGTCCAAAGCAAATTTAGTGGTGGCGGTGGAGATTTCTACAGCATAAGAAACACCCTCTACGGATATTGCAACTGGTCTGTTGAGTCGAAATGGGGAGATAAGGTTATGCGGTGGAATATTCTCAATGATACGGGTAAAGAAGAGACTGAAGAACTTGATTATACCGATATTCCTGGTTTCACTCATATTCTAACTTATTATAGCAAACTTAAGTAATGAAAAAGATAATTCTTATTGACGACAACAAGTCAAATCAAAGAGAAATCTACGGAGCGACCTTCGTAGATAATGAGGAATATGAAGATTGTCTCGTTCATAAAGAACATCTGAATGAGAATAGTGATTTTTCTTTCCTCGATGATGCTGCATGCGTTCTACTTCATGATTCATTTGAGGATTATGTTGATGGAAAGTATGTATCTGGAAGCCAAATGGCCAGAGCACGCATTAATGATAAGATAAAGGACAAAATTCCTTATGTTGTTTTCAGTGATGGACATTCAATAATTGGAGATTGGAATCCATCTGAGCGTAATGTAGTAAGAAGTATCAAAAAGTCGGAATTCTATCGTAACTTGAAAGGATTTCTCGATGCATATCGTGAATCAAGTCACATCGACCTTCGATTAATTGCTTATGGTAGCGACTACGAGAAGAGAGAGTTGGTCATTTTGCTACAAAAAGTATTTGATGAACTTAAAAATGTCAATGACAAAGAAATACTGACCTTTTCTTTTATAGATGCGGATTTACTTGAACGATTTTTCAAGAAAGTGAAGCACGTGTCGAGTCTAACATATGTAAAGCTATGTGATAGCATCAATGCTGGCAAACTTACTGTCGGCAAGTTCAAGGCGTACATTAATTCTCTGGCTAGTCACGCTATTAAATATACCACCTTGGTTCCTAAACAGAACATCCTTCTTCTTGGAAATGAACTTTCTCAGGAGAGGATGTCTGGTATGAACAATGTGTCTTTCAAGTCCCTCAACACTTTCGAACTTGGCGAAAAAGGAGAAAAAGAGATGTTTGATAATATCTCTTCTTATATTCCTTCGAATGTAGATGCCATTATAATAGACGTTGATAGTACGAAGACACCTGACGCATGTCTGTCCTATGCTTTGGCAATTAGATTGTCATTACATGAGAAGAAGACTGCTGCATTGGCTCCAATTATATTTATGTCAAGTCTGACACCTGAAATTTTCAAGAATAGTCCATACTCAACCTTGCTTCAAACTAAAGGCATTTCTTTTGAATCGCCTTTATATACGCCCACAGCAGTTGAGTTGATTGAACCGTTAACTATAAAGGATTATCGTCCATTCTTTTTGGATTTAATCAAGGTAAAGCCGAACTCCACAGAGGGTCGGCATTCTATTGCAAATCAATGGGGAGCAGATGTCCTCAGCCGCATTGTTCTAGGTGCAGATACAGACAATGCACTAATAAAACAAGCCAGACAATCTTTGTATTTCAAGTATGTACTAGCCCTTACTTTGTCGGAGGATGTTATTTCGTCTTTGTTGTCAAAAGAAGGTACATCTGAAGAAATCGGAAGGTTAATGACCATTAACGCAGCCGGGAAAAAGATTTTGTTAATTGATGACGAGGCCGATAAAGGATGGAGTGACGTCCTAAAACAGATGCTTAATGGTTCTACATTTAAGACCATTAAAGAACAAGCCGCAGATTATTCGAGTCTTTCAGAGGAAGCCCAAGATGAAATTGAATCGGGAAATTATGACCTTATATTCTTAGACTTGAGAATGAATGGAGTTCAAGAAGAAGGTAAAGTCAGACCTGAGGATTTTTCTGGAATGAAGATTCTCAAGTCAATAAAAGAACTAAATAAAGGCACGCAAGTAATCATGTTTACTGCATCAAACAAAGCATGGAACATGAAAGCTCTGATGGATGCTGGTGCTGATGGCTACTATATCAAAGAGTCTCCTGAGTTCGTTTTTTCCAACAGTTATTCTGTTAACAATGCCAATGAGCTTTCTCAATGCATAATACGATGCTTGAATAATGGCTATCTACGTGATGTTTATCTCAAAGTAAAAAAAATAAAAGAACTGATTAGTGATTCATCCCTATATGGAGAAAGGACTGAAGAAATTCTTTCTAGTATAGACATAGCGTACGATTTATTAGCAAAAAGCGGCAACAGAAATGAATACAAGGCATATTCATACCTGCAATTGTTTTTGGCTATTGAAGAATATGTAAAACTTCCATCTGTCATTGATTCGTCAGACACAGGACTATATCTATACAATGGAGAGAAGCGATATCGTATTTTAAAAGATAGAGTTACGACCAAATCAGGTGTATCGTATGATTCAAAGATATCCATGGTCAACGGCCACTACTGTATAAAAAACGATAAATATACAAATCGCTTTTTTGATACAAACTTCTTGGTCTCTGCAGTGTTGATCTACAAATTCAGTCAGGACAACTCCGCTGCAATGGGATGGACTAAAATATATAAAGCCCGAAACGAGAAGGCTGCTCATCCTAAGAGTTCAAATGTTTCTGTAAATGATTTTGATAGAATACTTAACTTCATGATGTATTTCTTTGATAAGAAAAATAATAAATGGAGAAATCCAAATCAAGCGTTCCCCGATATAAAACTCGAGGATCAACTGAAGATGTTACAAGACAAATATAAGTAAGGGTATTAACCATGGCCATCTTTTATCCTACCATAGAAAAAATCAATCAGTTCAAGGTTCAACCTACTGACGGGGAAAGAACCTTGCTTAGTTTTCTTGAACGCACACTTGATGATTCGTTCGAAGTGTACTTCAATCCTTTCCTTAATGGTGACCGCCCAGACGTGCTCATCATGAGGAAGGGCTATGGTGTGATGGTAATTGAAGTTAAAGACTGGAATCTCGACAACTTTCAGCTGAATGAAAAGAGAAAATGGGTGTATATTCCCAATAACTCTGTTGTCAAATCTCCCATCGATCAAGTCTTAAAATACAAGAACAATCTGTTTGACCTCCATGTTGCTGATTTGCTTCAAGTAAAAATCAAGGATTTCCGCAACTTCAACATTGTCTCATGTGCAGTGTATTTTCATTGTGCCAATAAGTCATATCTTGAGAAAATGCTTGTTTCTCCATATAAGGAAGACAAAAAATATCAAACTTTTCTCAAATACAATATTGACTTCCTTGGGTATGATTCCCTTAACCGAGAAGATTTCAACTCACTGCTAAAGAAAAGGTATCTTATTGCAGAACGTCCATCTTGGTTCTTCACCGACAGGCTATATGAAAACTTTAGGCGTTTACTTTCTCCACCTCTTCATCTACGCTCTCAGGGTGTGCCTTACAGTTATTCTGATAAGCAAAAAGAGATTATTTATGGTAAATTAGAGAATGGCCAACTTAAGGTTCAATTAGAACAGAGAGTCAGAGGCGTCTTTGGTTCTGGCAAAACTACTGTTTTAGCCGCTCGTGCCGTACAAGCATACAAAAGAGCCTTAGAGAGGAACAATAATCCACGAATACTTATTTTAACCTTCAATATAACGTTGAAGAACTTTATTCATGACAAAATGAATAGAGTCGATGAAACATTTCCCATCGAAAATTTCATCATCATTAACTATCATCAGTTCATTAATGCAGAGCTGAATAATTTGAATATAGAATTTGAAGTTCCTGATGGGTTAGATCCAGAACACGTTTCTGAATATCTTGAGTCGCATTATTATGGAAATATCAAGCTCTTTGAAGAGCACAGGGGAGATATTTCTAAATATGACGCTGTGCTGATTGATGAGATTCAGGACTATCACCGTGCATGGATGGAAATTATTAAAAACTATTTTCGAGACCCAGAAGGAGATTATGTGCTTTTTGGGGATGTTAAGCAAAACATTTATGGACAAACTACACAAAACAAAGATGTTGTCACAAATGTCCGAGGTGTCAATGAACTGAAATATTGCTACCGCTCTGACTTTAAGGTTCGAGATCTTGCTCAGTCCTTTCAAAAGAATGTTTTTGGAGATAAATATGATATAGACGATTTTTCGGAGAATGGAACCTATTCATTTTTCGGGCAAGAACAGGAGAAGGAGGGTTACATAAACTACATGTATCTTCAGGAAGAACAACCTATTATTGCTCTATATAACATAATCAGGGGAAATATTCTCAATAAGAATGCGAACATTTCCCCCAATGACATAACTATTCTTGGCTATACAACAAATTTGTTACGTACATTCGATTTGTATTATCGTTATGCAAGCAGGGAAAGAACAAATTCTATGCTTGAAACTGTTGAGGTTATGTACATGACGCATCTGAATTACATTGGTAAGAACAACGATAATAACCCACACGCCGGATGGTTCAATAACATATGTGAACACTTCAAGAAGAAACTTTTCCCGAATAGGCAGAAATTGTTTGACAACGATATAATAAAAGTCCGTCAACATATAGCCGTGCTTTTTTCAATCTACGATTTGTGTGTAAATTTCACAGATACCTTTGAATCTCGATTGGATGAAGAATGTCAGAAGTGCGGAATAAGTCTTGATGCATTTAAAGCCTTTAGAAAGCACTACTCAGAAATTCTCTCTCAATTCAAGCAAGAGGTCTATTCTGATAACTACAAAAATATCCGGGATAACAAGAAACTACACTTCTGGATGAATAGTGGAACACTGAAAGTATCAACTATTAATTCATTTAAAGGGTGGGAAAGTGAAGTGGTGTTCCTCATATTGGAGCCAAGATATGAAGCAACAACATCCTTTAACTTGTCATTTGATGAATTACTATATACGGGATTAACTAGATGTCGTCGTAATCTTGTTGTAATAAATTTTGGCAATCAAGAATACGACTTAAAGATGAAACCTCTAATAGATAAGATAAAATAAAACTGCTAAGATATGCCTGCAAATAAAAATGCGATGACACGATACAAAATACTCGACGAACTGTTGAGTAGTCGCTATCACAATTATTCTTTGGATGACTTGACAGAAGAGGTGAGCAATCGCTTAGCTGAGATGTATCCTAATACCAATGGTGTCGTAAGGCGAACTATTGAAAAAGATATCTATTATTTGGAATATGAGGGCCCTTTTATGGTTGAAATTGAGCGTTATACTGTTCAAAGTTATAACAAGGAGAAACAGAAGCATTATACCAAGCAATGTTTAAGATATGCAAAGCCTTCTTTCTCTATTTTTAAAAAGGAAATGACTGACGATGAAGAATGTCTGCTTAGAGAAGCATTAACTTTGTTGGGACAATTTGATGGACTGCCCAATTTTGATGCATTAGAGGGATTGCGACTAGGATTAGAAAATACTAAAAGAAGGACGCCAATAATATCTTTTACCAAAAATCCCTTAGAAAACTCAAATTTACTTGGAGAGTTGTTTACGATGATATCTCGAAAACTTGTGATAGAGCTTCATTATCATACTTTCAATGCTCCCCAAAAAGTTCTCTCAATAAATCTACATCCATATTTTCTCAAAGAATACAATAGGAGATGGTATATATTTGGGGCAGCAGAGGAAGACGGGAAATTATTGTCGTTTAGCTTAGATCGAATAGATGGCTTAAAGCCATTGGCATCGCATAAGTATTTTGAATATAAAGGAGATGTTAATGATATTTTTGAGGATATTATTGGAGTAACTCTCTATGAGGATTCGCCGATTTATCAAATATATTTTTGGGTTAGTGATTCGTCAAAGGACTATGTAGCAACCAAACCATTGCATGAATCACAAAGAAAGATCTCGGGGAGCAAAAACTTGGAATTCCGTAATACATATGCTTGGCTAAACGGGGGCCAGATTTTCAGAATAGATTGTAAGTATAATTATGAACTGATTAGAGAATTGTGCTCATTTGGTAAGGATCTTTTAGTCTTGAGTCCTACAGAAATACAAAATAAGGTAAAATGTAGAATTGATGATATGATTCATAACTACCGGAAATTACAAATAGATATTCAATGATCTAAATGTGAAGATTCTAAAAATGGTACGTGGTTGTATGGCCGATTCACTTACGGTTGATGGTAAAGAGGGGATGGTCTTGACCGATGGTGAGCGTAAGAAAGTCTTGAAAAGAATCTTTGGCCGTCTGGAGCCAAAAGACCTCACTGAAGTGATGAAAGTTCTTATAGAGAGATTTGGAAATTGCAAAACAGACGACCAACCTTGTGCGACTTATGGAGATTATGTCGATACATATACGTGGAAGGTCTAACGGATTTGTTTGTCCAATTTGCTTTATAATCGCCTTACATCGCTTCAGATGGTGCGGTTTGTTTGGCTAAAAATAGTTAAAGATGATACAAGCATTTGATAATCAGTACAAAATCGTCGAAAACCAAGTTTTCAACGAGGACGAGTATTAAACACTACTGGCACCCCCTGTCAGTTTAAACTGTTACATAGCGGTATGTGAATCTTGAGAAGGTTCCCATACCGCTGTTTTTTTCGCGCGCACGCACACGCGACGTCGCAAAGATTCGGCCACTCGACCACCATTGCTTATAAGCAGTTATATCACAATGCTTTATATGGGTGGTCGAATATTTCTTGCTTACGTTTTCGACCACTCTTCGACCACATTGCCACCACTGTTGCACACATGAAACAGTCCAAGTACAATCATTGCTGTCTCTTCAAGTGCAGTCATTGGCGTTTGCCAGCACATTGTCCCATGTAGGAACAATAGTTTATATCTTGCATTTTCTTGTCGTGAGGTCAATACGCCAATACGTTCCAGAGGTCGCGTATGCGTGCTTCTGGATCCCATTTCTCTTTGAAAGTCCATAGTGCAGTGACTGCATGGAAAAGTGGTTTCTCTTCCGATTCCTCCAGATTATCGTTAAGCCATCCGCTGTTTCCTCCTTCGCGCGAGCAGTTATAATAGTATGTGCGTAGTCCCCAAGGACACGGATCGAGCACCTTGTCGCTGTAAGCATAGCAGATGTTGGTGTCGAGAATCTGTTTCGACAGTCTGCAGTTGAGCAGGAAAAACTGTGAATCGTGGTGGTATCTACCGAGTATGGTAGGCGATTTAGCATCGAAATACGAGTCTTTGATAACCAGTTTCTGGTTTTTCGAACCTCGTCCGTCGTGCCAGATGATGGCGCGGCTATCGCCCAAAAAGCGGCAACGGGTGGCGTAGCACCATCCTCTGGGGCATAGGAAATCCACACCGGGACATCTCAGATACAGGTCAGCGTGGTAGTACATGCCGTCAGTCTTTGCCCACAAAGCCAGTGCATCATTACCGTCCGCCCATACATTAGAGTTGATAACGATGGTTCTGGTGGCTCTTCCGAAGATAGCCATTTGGTGTGTAGTGGTGTTTTCTATTGTTGTTCCGTAGTTGTTATATACCGTCAGTCCGCTTATCACGCAGTCGTCAGCTCCCTCTTGAAGTACTATCACACCGTTGCCAGTAGGCTTTCCGTGATATTCCGGCATTTTATTGGTTTTAGCAGTTTCAGCCAAAACGATGATTGTGCTGTCGCGGTCTTCACCTACCAGTACGATGTTGGGTCGGTCGATCACCACCTTTTGGTGGTAAGTACCCTTGCGAATCAGAATCTTATAGGGTTTGGTAGGTTGCTGTGGCGCCTTCTCAATAGCCAGTTGAATGCTGTCTCCGGGATTGACAATGGCATCAAAATCTGCCATGTTCGCCTTTGGCTTTCTAAACCACTGTAGTAGTCCCGTCTCGTTTCCACCTTTGGTTTGCAGACTGATAGCCACCTTATGTTTGGGATCGTAGCGTTCTGCCCATTTGTTGTAATCTTCATAGAGTGACGAAGGACCTTCGGTGTACCAGGCATAACCATTGCGTCGTTCGCTACCAATCTGGTAGAGATGTCTTCTGGGCACACCATCTCTGTCGCAAACAAACGGTTCACCATATTCCAAATCATAGAAGCGGGCCCATATAGGATGTGCATTCTTGTCAGCCACCAGTTGTGTGTCGCGGTAGGGCGATCCCCATTTTCCGATGTGCGCAACCCTCATTCCCGTCAGTTTGTGGTCGTCAAACCATTTCATAGCGCCGTGGATAGCCGTCTTGACCTCGTCACTTGGATGATCCAGGCTCATCAGCAGACGCACCAGTCCGGCACTCTCCGAACTGCAGAACGAAGCCAACTCGAAGGCTCTTGCTTTTGCAGGCTCCAGCGTT
Organism: Prevotella sp. P5-126; assembly: GCF_002251185.1. Taxonomy (NCBI): domain Bacteria; kingdom Pseudomonadati; phylum Bacteroidota; class Bacteroidia; order Bacteroidales; family Prevotellaceae; genus Prevotella; species Prevotella sp. P5-126. Next base: position 42,291 of record NZ_NPIZ01000015.1, on the reverse strand, counting down.
TCCCTATCGTGTTGCTGACACCACACCGTAGGTTTACCGTCGCGTCTTATTTGTGTAGCGAGAATACAATCGATACCTTTGTCGAAAGCCACTTTCATTTTCTTGCGCATCTCCTTTGTGATGAGTTTTCCTTGATAGGGCTCCTGCTGTTCCACCATGTCTTTCAGCATCAACATGGTGTGTTCCATGGCATGGTCGTTATAGGTGATATGAATCTGATAGTCGCGCATTACAGGCCAAAACTGCGGCCATCCGCCGTTGGGATACTGCCCGCTGAGCAGATAATTCACCCCTTTGCAGAACGCATCTTTATATCGTTCATCCTTCGTTTGTTGGTAGAGTCGTGCCAAGAAAATCATTTGTGTGGTCGTGGCATCATTGTCGGTAGTAGAGTCGTTGCGTCTTGATTTCTCCGCCATCACCTGTTCGCGTTCCTTGTCTGTCATGCGTTTCACCATGTCAATGTTCTTAGGCCATCCGCCTGTCACACGTTGGTAGAGTAGGAGTTGGTCGCCTATACGTCGTGCCTCCTCAGTGCGGAAGAACTGCGGATCAGTTTCCCTCAATACCTGTTTGTAGCCTTTTTGTGCTGTTGCTGCCATGACAAAAGCAAAACATAGTAGGATCATCATCTCGATGCGCTTATTGCGCAGATTGATTTTAGTAGTAGTTGTTATTCCCATACAATTTAGTAGTTTGTTTTTCTAATATAGTAATTGTGCCTACAAAGGTAGTGCAAACCTCTGAAATACAAAAGAAAAACACTTTTTTCTTTTGTATTTCAGAGGTGCCGCCTACCTGTGTCCTCATGTTCTCTTACGATTTTCTGTATCGTTACACAATATATCGTTAGAAAAGTCGTTATATTCTATGTGAAACGTTTACCGCTGATATGGATATTCTTGTTGGCATCACTGCGAGTGTTGGCACAGCAGGATGTGTCTTTTGCACATTATTGGGCAATGGAACCATCATTCAATCCTGCCGCCGTTGGCAAGGAGTCCAAGATCAATATAACGGGAGCCTATCAGTTGAGCATGGCAGGCTATGAACAGCATCCGCGTACGATGAATCTGGCAGCCGACATGCCTTTCCGACTGCTCAATATGACCCATGGCGTGGGCATACAGTTGTTGAACGATGAGATAGGACTCTTCACCCATAAGCGCATGGCGTTGCAGTATGCGTTGCAGTGCCGCTTGTTTGGAGGTCATCTGCGCTTCGGTTTGCAGGCAGGAGTATTGAGCGAGGGTTTCAAAGGCTCCGAACTTGATGCAGAAAACAGTAGCGATCCCGCGCTACCCACCGCCGATGTCAATGGTACAGCCTTCGATTTCAGTGGCGGACTCTATTATCTTCACCGCAACTGGTATGCCGGTGTCTCTGTTTTACACGCCACAGCCCCAGCGGTAGAGATGGGTAATCGCAGCTTGTTACAGGTCGATCGCATCTATTATCTTACTGCAGGCTACACTTTCCGATTGCGCAATCCCCATCTGGCGATATTGCCCAGCGTGCTTGCCTATACCGATGGCACCTCGCAGCGAGCTGATTTCACCGCCCGTTTGCGTTATACCAACGATGAAAAGATGCTCTATGGGGGAGTGGGCTATAGTCCCACCAACTCGGTAACAGCCATGATTGGCGGAAATTTCCACGGCGTACACATTGGTTACAGCTATGAGATGTACACCACAGGAACAGGTGTTGGCAATGGCAGCCACGAACTCTTCGTGGGCTATCAAACCAATATTGACATCGGACCGCGCCGCCGCAACCGCCATCAGAGTGTGCGCATCCTGTAACAGACAATAGACATATAACAACAGACCATAATAGATAAAAAACGATATGAATACACTACGACACATACCACACGTCAGACACACCATCCGCCGGTATCATCCCGCGTTGCTTCTACTCTTCGCAATGCTCGCTGCCAGTTGTCTTGGATCCAAAATCAGTTCGTCTCAAGGTGGCGAAGTGACTGGCCATAGTGGTCGCACCTTTGCCGAACCGACCCCTTACGGCATGACCCTTGTGAAGCGAGGCCATGTCAAAATGGGTATTGAGCAACAAGATTCGCTATGGGGCAGACGCACACCAGTGCGCGACATCTCGGTGGAGAGTTTCTGGATGGACGAGCGCGAGGTGACCAATTCTATGTATCGCCAGTTTGTCAGCTACGTCCGCGACTCCATTATCCGCGAGCGTTTAGCCGATCCAAACTATGGTGGCGATGAGACCTATAAGATAGAAGAAGACCGTTACGGCAATCCCGTCACTCCCCATCTCAATTGGAAAAAAACGTTGCCACGTCGTCCTAACGAGGACGAACAGCGTGCTTTCGAAAGCCTATATACCACCAATCCAGTGACGGGTGAGAAACTTATCGATTGGCGCCAACTCAATTATCGGTATGAAATATACGACTATGCCGAGGCAGCCAAGCGCAAATACCGCACCAATCCGCAAGAACGCGTGTTGAATACCGATTATCGTCCCAATCCCAATGAGCGCATCTGGATATCCAAAGATACGGCATATATCGACGATGAAGGTCGCATCGTGCGAGAAACCATCAACCGCGAATACACCGGTCCGTGGGATTTCCTCAATACCTATATTGTCAATGTCTATCCCGACACCACCTGTTGGGTCAACGATTTCCCCAATGCCGCCAATGAGAACTATATGCGGTTCTACTATTCGAGTGCTGCCTATAATGACTATCCTGTAGTTGGTGTCACTTGGGAACAGGCCAATGCCTTCTGTGCATGGCGCACTGCCCATCTGTTGCGTGGTCTTGGCGAGGCAGCACGCTATGTGCAGCGCTATCGTCTGCCTACCGAAGCCGAGTGGGAATATGCAGCACGTGGTAAAAACCAGAATGAATTTCCATGGGACAATAAGGAAATGGCATCCGGTAACGGGTGCTATTATGCCAACTTCAAGCCCGACAACGGTAATTACACCAAAGACGGTAACCTCATTACCAGTCGCACAGGCATCTATAATGCCAATTCCAACGGACTTTACGATATGGCAGGCAACGTAGCCGAATGGACCAGCACCATCTATACCGAGGCAGGTGTTGAACAAATGAACGATATCAACCCCGACCTTCGCTACAATGCAGCACCCGAAGATCCCTACCGCATGAAGAAAAAGACCGTGAAAGGTGGCTCTTGGAAAGACCCCGAATCGATGGTCCGTTCCGCCTGGCGCACCTTTGAGTATCAGAATCAGCCACGCAGTTACATCGGTTTCCGCTGTGTGCGCAGTATGGCTAATACCAATAGCGGTAAAGTGAAAAACAAAAAATAAGCATATTCACCCTCAAAAACGAAAAACCATGACAGAATATAGCAAGTTGAATATCATCTATAAACTACAGAAATGGATGGACAGCGTAGCCGGTCAAACCTTTCTGAACTATGCCTACAGTTGGGGTGCAGCCATAGTCATTTTAGGCACACTCTTTAAGTTGACCCACCTTCCCTATGCCAATATCTTTCTCTATTTAGGTATGGGAACCGAGGTCTTCGTATTTTTCCTGTCGGCTTTCGACCGTCCGTTCGACAAGACAGCCGATGGCATGGAACTGAAAACTCATAGCGATATGGCGGTTAACGAACCATCTTCTGTTTCCGCAACCACTGTGCCTTCATTGTCTGGCACCGCTTCGTCTTCTCCGTCTGGCGTCGCTTCGTCTTCCCCGTCGGGTAGCGTTTCTTCGTCTGGATTTATCTCTGTTTCGGGTGATATCAACATTCCACAATGGCATGCGCCACAGATTCCAGAAGGTCTCGACGAGCAGATAGCCGGTTATACCGCCGAGTTGGAGAATCTCAACCGCACGTTGACCAGCATCAGCCGCGTCTATGAAATGCAGCTCAAGAGTGCCAGTACGCAGATCGGAACAATAGACAGTATCAACGAACAGACGCGCCACATGGCCACTCAGATAGCCGAACTCAACCGCATCTATGCCCGCATGATCGAGGCCATGTCCGTTCAAAACAAGATGCAATAGTCCATTCAAATCCCAATAATTCCGTATTATGGCAATCAAGAAACGTCCATTATCGCCCCGTCAGAAGATGATCAATCTGATGTATGTCATCCTCATGGCGATGCTGGCGCTTAATGTATCGACCGAAGTGCTTGAAGGTTTTTCGGTAGTAGAAGATAGTTTGCGCCGCACAGCGCAGACCGCTACCGATGAAAACCGCACCCTTTATGCCGATTTTGAAGCACAGATGAAGCGCAATCCGCAGAAGGTTCGCCAGTGGTTTGAGTGTGCACAGCAGGTACGCCAAATGAGTGATTCGCTCTATCTGTTGGCTGATGAGTTGAAACAAGCCATTGTCTGCGAGGCCGATGGCCCCGACGGCGATGTGCTAAACATCCGCAAGAAGGAAGACCTCGACGCAGCTTCAACGGTGATGCTCACTGTGGGTAGTGGTCGTGGCGAAGCCCTTCGCCAGGCGATAGTGCGCTATCGCGAGTATATACTGACGCTTCTTCCCGACAGTGCCCAGCAGCGCATGGTGGCTCAAAGCCTATCCACCGAACCCTCTGCCGAGGCTCGTGCCGTAGGCAAAAACTGGCAGGAATATATGTTCGACCACATGCCTGTGTCTGCTGCCGTCACTATGCTGACCAAATTGCAAAACGATGTGCGCCATGCCGAAGGTGAGGTTTTACACCGTCTGATGGCCAATGTCGATATGAAAGACCTGCGTGTGAATAGCGTCAGTGCATTGGTCATTCCCGAATCACAAACTGTAGTGCGAGGCGAACGCTTTTCTGCCCGCATCGTGATGGCAGCAGTAGATACCACTCAGAATCCTCAGATTTTCATCGGCGGTCGTCCCGTTCAGTTGCCCGGCGGCCGTTATGAGGCACTCACCACCCGTGCTGGCGACTTCACCCTATCGGGTTTTATCCAGATGCCCAACGGTCGTGGCGATATGGTGCGCCGTGAGTTTAGTCAAAAATACACGGTGGTAGAACCCTCCGCCACCGTTTCCGCCTCGTTGATGAATGTGCTTTATGCCGGTTACAATAATCCGTTGAGCATCTCCGTGCCGGGTGTTCCCGTCACCAAGATACAGGCATCGATGACAGGCGGCACCTTGCAGCCCGTCGGTCCGGGTCGCTATATTGCCCGACCCACTACTCCTGGCAGTGAAGTGGCTATCACCGTCACCTCCACCAACAGTGGTCGTGCGCAACAGATGGGGCGCTTCGCCTTCCGTGTGCGTCGTTTGCCCGACCCCACACCTTATATTAATATAGCTGCCGAAGGTGGTGGCAGAAGTCGTTACCATGGTGGTGCGCTGTCGAAAGCCCAACTCGTAGGCACCGACGGTATAGGCGCAGCCATCGACGATGGTATTCTCGATGTGCCCTTCCGCGTACAGAGTTTCGAAACCGTCTTCTTCGACAATATGGGTAATGCCGTTCCTGTGGCAAGCCAAGGCGCACATTTCTCTGCTCGCCAGAAGGATGTGATACGCCGTTTGCAGCGCAACCGTCGCTTCTATGTATCGCGTGTGACCGCCGTAGGTCCCGATGGAATCGCCCGAAAATTGAACACTTCGATGGAAATCATCGTGAAATAATACATCAATAAACTACCTCCACGACTATGAAGAGAATCCTCCTGATAACCGCTCTCGCCACGGTGTTGACGATTACCGCCACCACTTCAGTGGCACAACCCAAGGCGCGTCGCCAGCAAACCACAGCCACTCCGCAGCAACAAGGCATCAGTCAACGCGCCCGTCTGATGTATCCCACATCGCTCGATATGCCTGAAGATGTGGTGTGGCGTCGTGACCTTTATCGCGAAATCCACCTCGACACCGATGCCAACTCCGGTCTGTATTACCCCGTGGAACCCATCGACCGCCAGTTGAACCTCTTTACCTATATCTTCAAATTGGCACTCAACGGTTATATTCCCATTTACGAATACCGATTAGATGGGCAGGAATCGTTCAGCGACTCCTCGCGCGTGGCTATCAAAACCGTGCTCGACGACCAACAGATCTATTATGAAAAGAAAAACAATCGCTTGCATGTGGATAATAGCGACATTCCTTCTGCTGATGTCAAACTCTACTATCTGAAGGAAAGTGCCTACTACGACCAGACCAATGCACAGTTTCGTCGCAAGGTCATCGCCCTCTGTCCTGTCATTGTGCTCGACGATGAGTTTGGCGGAATGCCATCCAAGCGTCCTTTGTTCTGGGTGCGTTATGCCGATTTGGAACCCTTCCTCAACCGCCAGACGGTAACAGCATCGTCGGTGAACGATGCTGCCACCATGACGCTCGAAGACTATTTCACCCTCCATTGCTATCAGGGACCCATCTATAAGACCGGTCAGCGACAAGGTAAACGCATGCCGCAGTTTGGCGACACAGCCGATGCCGACCAGCAACAGCAGGCAGCTTTGCGTCAGGCGAAACAGATAGACGAGGAATTGGCAGCCTTCGAACGCCGCGTGTTTGGTCATACGCCACAGCGCGACTCTATAGAAGCAGCCAACAAGAAAGCATTGGAACAGGGTGAAACAGTAAAAAGCAAGAAGTCAAAAACCGTAAGAAGTCGCCGCGTGCGCACGGTGAAAAGCAAGGCAGCACCCCGCAGTTCCTCCTCGTCGACAGGTTCGCGCCAACCCCGTGTGACGGTACGTCGCCAGCGTCATTGACCCACATGATGCAGCAAAAATGATGAAAAACCGACAAAAATGTTGTCTTTCTCAGATATAATGCGTATCTTTGTTGCGCAATTCATAAATTAAAGTAGATATGAAAAAGTTGTTTATCTTGATTGCTCTCGCCTGCATGGCATGGGCAATGCCTGCACAGGCACAGGTTGATTTCGGTGTGAAAGCAGGTCTCAACCTTACCAATTTTTCGATTAACGACAGTAAAGTTCTTGCCGCAGAAAACAAGACTGGCTTCTTTGCCGGTGTTACTGCCAAGGTAACCCTGCCGGTTGTAGGTCTCGGTGTTGATGGATCTGTGCTCTACGACCAGCGTGAAGCTAAGTTGAAAGCAACGGGTACAACCCTGAAACAGCAGTCAATCCAGATTCCTATCAACCTGCGTTATGGCGTTGGACTTGGTGATATTGCCAATATCTTCGCTTATGCCGGACCTCAGTTTGGTTTCAACATCGGTGGAAAGAACGATTCATTCGATGAAAGACTTGATAACGTCAACAACTGGCGCTTTAAGGACAGCAACCTCAGTGGTAATGTCGGCGTAGGTGTTACCCTGTTGAAACACTTGCAAGCCTCAGTCAACTATAACTTTGCCATCGGTAAAACCGGTGATTTTGATTCTGTAGGTGATGCCATCGACAGTATGGACAAGAAAACTGTCAAAGCCAAAGCCAATGCTTGGCAGGTATCGGTGGCATACTTCTTCTAAGCAAACTGCAACAACCAAAATAGTTCGGGCGGTCCTTCGAGACCGCCTTTTTCTGTTTCTGATCCCATCCATGAACCACCCTACGAGACTGCTCCTTGTGGCCAGCCGACATCGTGGAAGAACTGTCCGAAACAACCACTCGCTTGCTCTGCCTCCAACATTTTTCTCTTTTCTATCTATCATTTCCGGTCGGGGAGTATATGCGTTTGCGTTTTTTTCATTATCTTTGCCCCAAGGTCTTAGGTAGGCTGCACCTCGGGAATGAAAAGAAAAACTCGTTTTCCTTTTGCATTTCGCTCGGTTTGCACTACCTTTGCAGAGATGATGACCTATGCCGATATCATTCTGCCCGTGCCTTTGCACGCCACATTCACCTACTCCGTGCCCGAAGGCATGAGTGTAGGCGAGGGAATGCGTGTGCTCGTTTCGTTCGGTCGCAATAAGAAATATGTGGGCATAGTCGATCGTTTACATCACGACAAGCCCGAACACTACGAGGTGAAACCGTTGCTTCAGGTGATGGATCCTATCCCCATCGTCAATCCGTCGCAGTTGAAGCTGTGGCACTGGATAGCCGATTACTATCTGTCGCCCATCGGCGATGTGTATAAGGTAGCCATGCCTGCCGGCTTGAAAGCCGAGGAAGGCTATAAACCCAAGACAGAAACCTATATTCGACTTACGCCAGCCTACCGCAACGAGGCTTCTATCCATGTGGCCATCAATATGCTGACGCGTGCACAGAAGCAGTTGGAGGCCTTCAATACCTATCTATTTCTCTCCCATTGGGATGAGGTAGCCCAGTCAACGCCTATTGCAGAGGTGACGCGCGAAGAACTTATGAACAGCAGTCATGCCACTTCAGCCATCATCAGCCAGTTGGAAAAACGAGGCATGCTTGAGACCTACGAGGTGGAAGTGGGGCGCTTAAACCATGGCGGTGACTATCATCCCGAACTCATCCCGCCGCTATCCGAAGCGCAGACCACTGCCTACAACAGTCTTTTGATGCAGATGATGGGCCATCCCGTCACGTTGCTACATGGTGTGACAGGTAGTGGCAAGACCGAAATCTATATTCACCTCATCCGCCGAGCCCTCGAACACAAGCAACAGGTGTTATATCTCTTGCCCGAAATAGCATTGACGGTGCAGATGATGCAACGCCTGCAACGCGTGTTTGGTGACCGCCTGGGCATCTACCACTCCAAATATTCGGATGCTGAGCGCGTGGAAATCTGGCAGAAGCAACTCTCATCACATCCCTACGACATCATTCTCGGTGCTCGCTCGGCAGTGCTCTTACCTTTTCAGAAACTGGGTTTGGTCATTGTCGATGAGGAACATGAAAACTCTTACAAGCAGCAAGACCCTGCTCCCCGATACCATGCGCGATCGGCAGCCATCGTCTTGGCACACATGACCGGTGCCAAAACCGTGTTGGGCACCGCCACTCCATCCATGGAAACCTACTACAATACGCAGACCGGCAAGTATGGGCTTGTTTCGCTGACTCAACGTTTTCAGGGCATGCAACTGCCGCGTATCGAAGTGGTCGATGTGGCACGGCTGCAACATCGCAAGGAGATGAAAGGGCCGTTCTCGCCACTTTTGCTCACCAGCATGCGTGAAGCGCTGCAACAAGGAGAGCAGGTCATACTCTTTCAAAATCGCCGTGGCTTCGCGCCGATGGTGGAGTGTCATCAGTGCGGATGGGTGCCGAGGTGTCAGCATTGTGATGTTTCGCTCACGTTGCACCGCCAAACCAACCAGCTGACCTGTCACTATTGTGGCTATACGTATCAGATACCTGATAGATGTCCGTGTTGCGAGTCGAAAGATCTGCGTTCGCGTGGTTTCGGAACCGAGAAGATAGAAGAGCAGATACGCGACCTTTTCCCCGAAGCACGCATTGCACGCATGGATCTTGATACCACCCGAACGCGCAATGCCTACGAGCGTATCATCAGCGATTTCGGTGCCGGGCGCACCAACATCCTTATCGGTACGCAGATGGTGACCAAGGGACTCGACTTCGACAAGGTGAGCGTGGTGGGCATATTAAATGCCGATTCCATGCTCAACTATCCCGATTTCCGTGCTTACGAACAAGCCTTTATGATGATGTCGCAAGTGGCTGGACGTGCAGGCAGAAAAGGTCATCAGGGGCTGGTCATACTACAAACGAAGAATACCGAAGTGCCTGTCATCGGACAAGTGGTGGCACATAACTACACAGCGCTCTACCATGACCTTGTGGAAGAGCGCCAGCTCTTCCGCTATCCGCCGTTCACTCATCTGGTCTATGTATTTCTGAAGCATCGCTACGATGCCACGGTAGAGACTGCCGCTATAGAGATGGGGTCGCGGTTGCGTCAGTTGTTTGGCGTCAGAGTGCTTGGTCCCGATAAACCCGCAGTGGCAAAAGTGAAGTCGCAGAATATCCGCAAACTCGTTTTGAAACTCGAACTGGGTATTGATCTGCCTCGTGTGCGCCAATGTTTGTTGCAGGTGCAACAGCAAATGATGGGCGACAAGCGCTATTCATCGCTTGTCATCTACTACGATGTCGATCCGCAATAGGATGTAAAGATCGTTGTTGCACTTTCCAAACCATGATTTCAACCGTCAGAAACCTATGGCAATGCCGTCCTCAAATTTGGTTTATGCCACGCAAAAACCATTCATTTTGCAATGCTTTCGATGTTACAGTAATTCCCTGATAATAAGCTGTTTGAAGTCTGTGTAACTTACATAGCTCTGCAAATTCATTGAGTTTGCAGACCAAATTCATTGAGTTTGCTCAGCAATTTCATTGAATTTGCTGACCAATTTCAATTGAATTGCTGAGGAAAACAAATTGATTTGCTGAGGAAAACAAATTGAATTGCTGAGGAAAACAAATTGAATTGCTGAGGGAAGTATGTTGGGTAGGGATGTGATGTAACGAAAAAAACAAAGCCGTGGAGAAGATTCTCCGCGGCTTTGTTGCGTAAGTATGACAGTCGCGAACGACTTGCTTGTTATGAATGGTATTAGAAATCGATGTCGAGACCCAGCGCAAACACATTGTTGTTGCGGGTGAAATCGCTGCTGTAGCTGAGGCTCTTGTCAGCGGTGAGCTGCACTTTCTCCTCCACCTTCTTATGCTGATAGAAGGTGTGGAAGTAAGCCACGTTGAGATGCATCTTGTCGGTGAGGTGGACCACAGCACCGCCAGCTACTGAGTTGGAACTAACTACGAATGAACGGTCCTCCATATACTCGTCGGAAATGCCGTAGTTGGTGTTCTGCCATCCAGCACTTACGGTGAGTTTCTTGCATACATCATATTCTGCACCGGCATTCCATTCGAGTGTTCCGCGCTTCAACAGTTTCTGACGGTCGTTGTATGAAGTGGCGTGTTTATCGTCAAACCAGTGGAAACCTACGTTGATGCGGAGTGCATCGATGGGTTTGTAGCCAGCACCTATAGTCAGATAGGCAGGAATATCACCGGCAATTTTCTTGCCATCCTCATATTCTCCGATGGCTGCATCCAGTTTCTGGTCGAACTGTGATTTAAGCTGACCCATGGCAGCGGTAACGTGTTCGTTGCCAAGGATAGCGTCAGCAGCAGCTTCGGGAACACCAGCCTGGATATAAGCAGTTCTCAGATTGTCTGCCAAGTTACCGATACTTGGGGCATAGTTGACTGCCTTGTTCTTCAAGCGCATACGAGTCTTGAACTCATACTTTGCAGCGAAGTTCCACTTGCCGGTTTTGTAATCCACAGCAAGGATAGGGGTGAAGCCCAGTCCGCTCTGGTCACAGCTCAGTTCGATATTGGCTGCGTTGGGCTTTGAAGGGTCGAGCACCTGGTAGAGTGGCATTGCGCCAACCTTGATGTCGCGCACATAGCCATAATAGTTACAGGTGGCATATACGCCGCGCACACCGGCAAAAGCGCTGAAGTTGTCGCTTACACGGTATGCAGCACCTACAGAGAGACCGAAATAATACTGGCGACCGTGCATATAGCTGTCGTAGCTGTATTTGCCATCGGTTCCGAAAGCAGCGTCAGAACTGAAAAAACGGCTGGGAATGGGCAGACCTATGGCTTGTCCTACAGCAGCACCCACCTGGTCGATACCGCCTGCCAACTGGCAAGCACCCATGGCTGTCTCGGCTACAATCTTCTCAAACGAACCCAGTCCGTTGTCGAAAGTACATTTACCGCCGCCACCAGTCAGTGCAAAGTTGGCTTGCAACGACCAACGGTTCTTGTTGTAAGCATACTGAAATGATGGGATGACTGGAGCTAAAGCCTTACCTTTGAAAGTGCGTGGGGTAATGGCATTGTTCACATTATTAGTGAAAAGCATATAATCGTTCTCAATGTCACGGGTCTGATAAGCCAACTGCCAGTTGATGGCGAGGTGGTGTCCGTCGGCCATGAATGCCACGCCGGCAGGATTGTAATATACTCCGTCGATACCGATGGATGCCTCACGGCTCATCATTCGGTTAAAGGCAGCGTGCTGGTTGGTATTGGTCAGCAGACCTCCAGCATACGCACAAATAGTTGTCATCATGAAAACAACACAGGTAATAAAACTCTTTTTCATTCCTTTGAATTAAACAAAATTATCTTAAAATTGGTTGCAAAGGTAGTTGTATTGTTCTGATTTTCCGTAAATGTCACAAGGATATTAAGGTTTGTTAACTAAAATTTGTACTAAACATGCACAAAAAGGCGCGTTTGTGCAGTATTTTCTTGCACAAACACGCCCTTTGGTGTGCAATATTTCGGGTGCGTTTATTCCTTTTTCGCCTCTTTCTTTTCCGTAGGATAGTTGATACGGGTATGATATACCGTCTTTAGCTTTTCGATGAGTATGGTTTTAGCATACTGTATATCTCTGAAGGTGATAGGACATTCGCGGAAGTATCCTTCGCTCATTTGCGAGTCGATAATGCGGTTCACCAAGTCGCGAATGTTTTGTTCGGTATAGTCGGAGAGCGACCGTGAAGCCGCCTCTACCGAGTCAGCCATCATCAATATGGCTTGTTCGCGAGTGAAGGGATTGGGACCGGGATAGGTGAAGAGCAGGTCGTCAACATCCTCGTTGGGGTGTTCGTTCTTGTATCTGATGTAGAAGAACTTGGCTTTTCCCTGTCCGTGGTGGGTCGATATGAAGTCGCGAATGGGTTTAGGCAGGTTGTAGCGGTCTGCCATTTTCTGTCCTTCGGTTACGTGGCTGATGATAATCTGTGCGCTCTTGATGTCGTCGATCATGTCGTGGGGATCCACACCCGTCTGGTTTTCGGTAAAATAGATAGGGTTCGACAACTTACCTATGTCATGATATAGCGCGCCCGTGCGCACGAGTGTGGCGTTGGCGCCTATCTTGTTGGCAATCTCTCCAGCAAGGTTTGCCACTTGGATAGAGTGGTTGAAGGTGCCGGGAGCTATCTCACTCATGCGGCGCAAGAGGTCGTTGTTGCTATTGGAGAGTTCGATCAGGGTGATGTCGCTGGTGAATCCGAAGAGTTTCTCTACCAGATAGAGTAGCGGATAAGCGAAGAGCAGGGTCACACCGTTTACCATCAGATAGTTGTACGAACTATAGTCTATCTGTGTCAGCGAACTGTTGCGCATCCAGTCGAATGCCAGATTGGTAATCATGGCGGCAACGGTGGCAATGATGGCTGTCTTGAAAAGCTGGGAACGCTGTGTCATTTCGCGAAGCGAACAGATGGCTGTAAGACCGGCAACCGACTCTACCACGATAAATTCGAAGGGGTGGGCGAGCATGATGGCACAGATGAGTACCATGGTTATGTGTGCCATAAATGCCGTTCGCGAGTCGAGGAACACACGGATAAAGATGGGCACCATGGCATACGGCAACAGATAGACGTGGATGAACGTGTTGCGTACAAAGATTGCTGTGAGCAGACAGAACACCACCGTCAATACGTAGAGCATGGCTATGCTACGCGGTTTCTCCAGATAGTCGCGCCGGAAAAGAAAGATATAGACCGTAAAGGTGATCATGAAGATAGCCACATACATGATCTGTCCGAGCAGTACCAACTGGTTTTGCGTGCTGTCTTGCTGCAACCGCTCGTTTTCTTTCATATACGATTCAATGATGCGGTAGGTCTTGTCGGTCACGATTTCGCCTCGGCCAATCACCTTCTGTCCCTTCTGCACCACACCGCTTGCCAGTGCAATGCTGGAGAGAATGTCGCTCTTGCTTGCTTCGCTGCGCTCGCGGTCAAAGTAAAGATTGTTGGTGATATAGTCGTTGAGGTCGCATTTCTGTAGGATGGGGCGCTGCAGGGCAAGGGGTTCTTCGCGGAAAAGCTGCTCATAGGCGGTCTTGGTGGAATAGACGCTTGCCACAGGAATACTTCCTGCCACCTTGCCGCTTACCACGCGAATCATGGCGGCAGTATCTGCGCGCAGTTCTGAATAATCGGCTGAAGGCATGATGCCCTGCTGGTATAGCTCGTGAAGGCACTTGACTATCATGTTGACATACTCAGGACCAAGGCCTGGAATACCGTCGGCAAAATCGGTGCGGAACTTGCGTATCATGCGACTCTCCGTCTCCTTGTCGTATTTGTAGTAGGGCTCATAGTCCTTCATCAAGCTGTCTTTCTCGGCATTGATGGCGGCTTCCGACTTATAAACGGGGAAATCGAAGGGGGCGGTGAAGTCGGCATATTTCCATGGTTTGCCCTGTTCGGCAAAGAAATAGTTGCGGCTGTCGCGGGGAATGGCCCACACGATCAACAGCACGGAAACGGTGATGAGTGCTGCGCAAATCATTAAGCTGCGCCAATAGTTATTTTCTTTCACAGGCAGAATAATTTTCGTTATTGATAATGAAGCTGTCTTCCGACTTTTTGGCAAAGTTACGATAAAAAACGGAAAGTATGTGGTTTTCAAGCAAAAAAACATGAATATATGAAAAAAAATGTGTACTTTTGCAAAGTATTAATCCGTTTCTAAGATTATTTGTAAGATGACAGAAAGAAAAGTAAGGGTGCGTTTTGCTCCGAGTCCTACTGGCGCGCTTCATATCGGAGGTGTGCGAACTGCATTGTATAATTATCTTTTTGCCCGTCAGCATGGCGGACAATTGGTGTTTCGTATAGAGGATACCGATTCCAACCGCTTCGTGCCTGGTGCCGAAGAGTATATCATAGAATCGTTTAAGTGGCTGGGTATCCAGTTTGACGAGGGTGTTTCCTTCGGTGGCGATAAGGGACCTTACCGTCAGAGCGAGCGTCGCGATATCTACAAGAAATATGTGAAGCAACTGCTCGATGGAGGCTGTGCCTATATTGCCTTCGATACTCCACAGGAGTTGGAAGCCAAGCGCGCAGAGATACAAAACTTCCAGTACGATTGCCACACCCGTCAGCAGATGCGCAACTCGCTGACCATGTCTGCCGAAGAAGTGCAGGCACTGATTGCTGAAGGCAAGCAGTATGTTGTGCGTTTCAAGGTGGAACCCGGTCAGGAGATATTGGTCAACGATATGATTCGTGGCGAAGTACACGTCAAGAGCGATATCGTAGATGATAAAGTGCTCTATAAGAGTGCCGACGAACTGCCCACTTATCACCTCGCCAACATAGTGGATGACCATCTGATGGAAATCTCTCACGTGATTCGTGGTGAGGAATGGTTGCCCAGTGCACCGCTCCACGTCATGCTCTATCGCGCCTTTGGATGGGAAGATACTATGCCACGTTTTGCCCATCTGCCGTTGTTGCTCAAACCAGACGGTAAGGGTAAGCTCTCTAAGCGCGATGGCGACCGCCTCGGTTTCCCTGTGTTCCCCCTCGAATGGCACGATCCTAAGACTGGCGAAGTATCATCGGGATACCGCGAGAGTGGCTATTTTCCAGAGGCTGTTATCAATTTCTTGGCACTGTTGGGATGGAATCCCGGTACCGAACAGGAGATGTTCACACTCGACGAACTCGTCAAGCTGTTTGATATCACTAAGTGTTCGAAGGCTGGCGCACGCTTCGCTTACGAGAAAGGAATATGGTTCAACCACGAATATATCCTTAAGAAGAGCAACGAGGAAATTGCCTCACTCTTCGAACCCATCTGTCGTGAACATGGGGTCAGCGATTCATCGGAGCGCATCCTGCAGGTGGTGACGATGATGAAAGACCGCGTCTCGTTTGTTAAGGAACTGTGGCCCCTCTGCTCGTTCTTCTTCGAAGCACCCACAGCCTATGATGAGAAAACAGCTAAGAAACGTTGGAAAGCCGATTCGGCACAGCAGCTTACCGAACTGATTGATGTGCTGGAGGGTATCGACGACTTCTCACTGGAGAATCAGGAAAAGATTGTACACGAGTGGATAGAGCAAAAAGAATATAAACTCGGCAATATCATGAATGCCTGGCGACTCACTCTCGTCGGCGAAGGCAAGGGTCCTGGTATGTTCGACATATCGGCATTCCTCGGTAAGGAAGAGACCATTGCCCGTATGAAAAAGGCAATTGAAGTGTTGGGCTAATCACTTGGCGCGCTATTTATGTATAATATCGTCATTTATATCTATCTCATTGGTGTGGTCATTGCCTCGCTTTTCAGTAAAAAGGTGAGGAATATGTGGCGTGGAGAACGTCGGGCCATTGGCATCATCAAGGAGAAAATGGATCCTAACGCGCAGTATGTATGGTTTCATGCTGCATCGCTGGGTGAGTTTGAACAGGGGCGTCCGCTCATGGAACAGCTGAAGCGTGAACATCCGGAATATAAGATTCTGCTGACGTTCTTCTCGCCTTCGGGCTATGAGGTGCGCAAAAACTATGAAGGCGCAGATATCATTACCTATCTGCCCCTTGACACGATCATGAATGCACGCCGTTTCCTGCGTACCATACGTCCGGTCATGGCATTCTTCATCAAGTATGAGTTTTGGTACAACTACCTGCACATCCTCAAATACAGAAAGGTGCCGGTATATAGTGTGTCGAGCATCTTCAGACCGGAACAGGTGTTCTTCAAGTGGTATGGACGTAGCTACGGACGCGTACTGCACTGCTTTACCCACTTCTTCGTGCAGAACGAGATCAGCCGACAACTGTTGGCAAAGATTGGCATCAACGAGGTGACCGTAGTTGGCGATACCCGCTTTGACCGCGTGTTGCAAATCAAAGAGGCTGCCAAGCAGTTGCCTGTGGTGGAAGCATTTACTGACGGACACCGCACATTTGTGGCTGGTTCGAGCTGGCAACCCGATGAAGATATCTTCATCCCATGGTTTAATGCACATAAAGACTGGAAACTCATCATCGCTCCACACGTCATCGGGGAGGATCATCTGCAACAGATTCTATCGAAAATAGAAGGTAAGGCGGTGCGCTACACACAGGCTTCGGCTGAAGAGGTGCGCGATGCACAGGTGCTTATCATCGACTGTTTCGGTCTGCTCAGCAGCATCTATCACTACGGTGAAGTGGCGTATGTGGGTGGAGGATTCGGTGTGGGTATCCATAACCTGCCTGAGGCTGCGGTATGGGGAGTGCCCGTGATCTTCGGACCCAACAACCAGCGATTCCAGGAAGCGCAGCAGCTCAAGGCGTGCGGCGGTGGACTGGAAATCAACGGTGCTGCCGATTTCCAGCGTATCATGGATCGCTTTGATGCCAACCCACAGCAGGTGGAGGCTGACGGAAAGAAGGCTGGCGACTATGTGAAAGGTAAGGCTGGCGCCACAGACAAGGTGCTGCACAGTGTAGGACTCTAATCATTGACTATCTTATGGCTTTAATCAAGACGATAAAAGGACACGCACCCAAATGGGGACGCGACTGCTATTTTAGTGAAAATGCCACCATCGTGGGCGAAGTGACCATGGGCGACGAGTGTTCTATATGGTTTAATGCGGTGGTAAGGGGCGATGTGGCTCCTATTACCATCGGCGACCGCACCAATGTGCAAGATGGATCCTGTATTCATGTGACCCACGATACGGGTCCGACAGTGATCGGCAGCGATGTAACCATCGGTCATAACGTCACCGTTCATGCCTGCACCATCCACGACGGAGCACTCATTGGCATGGGATCAACACTGCTCGACGGATGTGAAGTGGGCGAGGGAGCTATCGTGGCTGCCGGTGCATTGGTGCTCCAAAACACGAAGATAGGACCTCACGAGATATGGGGTGGAGTGCCTGCCAAATATATTAAACCTACGCGTCCGGGACAGACAGATAATGCCAAGCACTATGTGGAATACTCCAAATGGTATAAGGAGGAAAATCCAGATTGCCATTTCGGCAAACAAACAGAATGATCATGAACATCGGAAAGACGCTGCTGACGGTATTTGCCATGATGGTTGTCATGGCGAAAGTACAAGCCCAGCCCGCTCCCTACGAATGGACTTCGCCAAGCAGCAATGCCTCGCAGTCGATGCCGTGTGGCGGAGGTGATGTGGGCATGAACGTCTGGGTGGAACAGGGTGATGTGCTCTTCTACCTCTCGCGCAGCGGCTGTTTCGATGAAAACAATAGTTTGCTGAAGCTCGGACGCTTCCGCATTCATCTCTCGCGACCATTCAATACTACTGCCTTCCGTCAACGGTTGGTGTTGCAGGAAGGCTATTGTGAAGTGACCGACGGTAGTCAGACCGTATTGATATGGGCGGATGTGGAGAAACCCGTGGTACATGTGGAGATGACCGACAAGCAGGGCAA
This sequence comes from Prevotella sp. P5-126, assembly GCF_002251185.1. Lineage (NCBI taxonomy): Bacteria > Pseudomonadati > Bacteroidota > Bacteroidia > Bacteroidales > Prevotellaceae > Prevotella > Prevotella sp. P5-126. Next base: position 24,116 of record NZ_NPIZ01000015.1, on the reverse strand, counting down.
CTGTCAGGCAGAGGTATCGTATGAGTCGTGGAGAACCCATGACAGGCTGCTTGGCAAGCGTGGTCGTTTCCAAACTTCCTATAAATTTGCTGCTCCTAAAACGCTTGTCACAAGGCGCGACAGTATTCTGAAGGCTGCGGACAAGCTGATATTCTTCCATCATAACAGTGATGTGACCATCTTCGATGCTACGGTGAAGCAGCAGAAAATGGAGACGGTGAAACAACAGATGTATAATCCTTTGGCGAAACTGACCTTCGGTGGACAACTGACAGGCGACGGCTTTGTGTTTGACAGTCATTCTACAGGGCAATATGCCAGTACCGACTATGAGCGATGGACCTATCGCTCGACCAGAAAAGCATCGCGCCAAGCGGTTATGATTGCTATGGCTACGTGTCAGGGAACCATGGCGCAATGGATGCAACAACTGGCACAAACCACGAAAACCGTCAATCAGAAACGTGACAAGAAAGTCGCTCGGCAGTGGTGGCGGCAGTTCTGGCAACGCAGTTTCGTAGAGGGCAACGTTCCCGCCGTGCGCAACTATACCTTGTTCCGTTATATGTTAGGGTGCAACAGTCGTGGCGAATGGCCTACAAAATTCAACGGCGGACTCTTTACTTTCGATCCGGAATATGTGGAAAAGGCTCCTGAATATCGCATCACACCCGACTACCGCAACTGGGGTGGTGGTGTGCATACGGCACAAAACCAACGGTTGGTGTATTGGCCGATGCTGAAAAACGGCGATTATGATGTGCTTAAACCACAACTCGACTTCTATCTTCGCATCTATCGCAATGCAGAATTGCGGTCGAAGGTGTATTGGAACCATGGCGGTGCGTGTCTCACAGAACAGGTGGAAAACTATGGTTTGCCTTGTTTGCCGGAGTATGGCACGAAGCGTCCCGATGACTTTGACCCTGGCATGGAGCACAATGCGTGGTTGGAATACGAATGGGACACCTGCTTGGAGTTTTGCATGATGGCGTTGGAGGCGCATCGCTATTCGGGTATGGATATCTCGGACTATGTGCCGATGATACGATCATGTCTCCGCTTCTTCGATGAACACTATCAGTATCTGGCACGCAAACGCAGTGCAAAGACGCTCGATGGAAACGGAAAACTGGTGCTCTATCCCGGAAGTGGATGTGAGACTATCAAGGGTGCCTATAATTCTACTTCTACTATTGCGGCTTTGCGCACCGTGACCACAGCACTCATTGGCTATCTGGGTGGCGACTCGCTGCTCGCTGACTTCTATCAGCGATTGCCGGAGATTACGGTTCGCGATGGAAAAATTGCTCCTGCCGTACATTATGAAAGGGTGCAGAATGTGGAAACGCCACAACTCTATCCGGTATTTCCATGGCGCATCTATGGCGTAGGACGCCCTGATATCGACGTGGCGAAACGCACCTATCAGGAAGATTCATTGGCGCTGAAGTTCCGAACGCACATCGGTTGGAAACAGGATGTAATATGGGCAGCATGTCTCGGCATGAGAGATGAGGCAAAAGGACTATTGGAAAAGAAACTTGCCGACGGTCCGCATCGCTTTCCGGCATTTTGGGGACCTGGCTATGATTGGACTCCTGACCACAACTGGGGCGGTTCGGGCATGATTGGCATGCAGGAAATGCTGTTGCAGGAAGTTGGTGATAAACTCTATATCTTCCCGGCATGGCCTAAAGAGTGGGATGTTCACTTCCGACTACATGCTGCTCACGGCACCATTGTTGAGGCTGAAATGAAAGGTGGAAAGGTGGTTTCGGTCAAAGTGACACCTGTTGAAAGACAGAAAGATGTGGTGAATGTATTGCAGTAGCCGTTGCAAGGATTCATGCAGACGCCAGTTTGTTGTCGTGTGGTCGAATGGTGGTCGTAAATCTGTACTGTATTTTTTGTGATTGATTGTAGGTCAATAAGATAGAAAAACAGGGTGCCCGATGGTCGAATATTTTGTGTGTCGCGTGCGCGTGCGCGATACATATATATAATGTGAACAAATACTTTTCTTGATTTAACCACTATGCTTCATGGTTTATGGAGCTTAGAAACTATGGTGTGTTCCGTTGATAAGCAACATTTCCTATATAACAAAGAAAAGGTCCTGACGGCATGGTCAGGACCTTTGAACAATAGTTCGTGTAAGTTATGAATTAGAGGTTGGGGTTCATTTCCTTCCATTCAGCAACGGGAGGAACGATGCCCAGTTCTACAATCTCGTCGCGCATCTTGCAAAGGTGCTCGTAAGACTTGGCGAGTGAAGCCATCTCCTCTTCTGTACCAGCAGGCTCAACAAAGTGAACACCAGTCTTGTCGATGGTAGAAGGCATAGCCATCATCACGTTCTTGAAACCACACTTGTCGCAGTTTACATAGCAACCAGCAGGCAGAGTGAACTTCTCACCACCCATAGCAGCCTCAATCATCTTCACAGCATTGTAGGCAGGGCTCTGGAATGAGCTACGACCACGGAGCTTGATGATGTTTGAACCACCCTGTACGGTGTGGTGCTTGATCTCTTCCCAACGCTCAGCTGAGAGGCCCATCTCTGAGAGAGGTTTGCCGTCAACCTTAACCTGAGAAGCGAATACTGCCATCTGCTCACCGTGACCACCATAGGTGTGAGCACCGGTAACCTTATCCTGCTGAACACCGAACTCCAGTGCGAGAGCCTGCTGCAGACGGGTTGAGTCAAGAGCAGCAAGTGAAGTCAGCTGGTTGGGTTTCAGACCTGAGTGGATAAGAGCAGTAAGAGCTGTTACGTCAGCGGGGTTGAAGATAACAACAACGTGCTCCACTTCGGGGCAGTACTTCTTGATGTTGTCACCAAACTCTGCAGCGATCTGGCAGTTACCTTTCAGCAGATCCTCGCGAGTCATACCGTCTTTACGGGGAGCACCACCAGAAGAGATGATGTATTTAGCACCTGTGAAAGCCTCTTCGGGATTAACAGTGTAAGTAACGTTAGCACCTGCGAAAGCGCACTGCTGAATTTCGTCGAATACACCATGAACACCTGGCTCATAGATATCGTACAGGCAGATGTTAGGAGTCAGACCGAGCATCAAAGCGCTCTGTACCATGTTTGAACCAATCATACCGCCGGCACCGACGATCAAAAGCTTGTCATTTGATAAATATTCCATAGTTGTTTTTTATTAATGATGTTTGTTCTTCTTTCGATGCAAAGTTAGCAAAAAAACTTATTATATGAAACACTTTAATTGCAATTTAATGTTATAAAAATTAAAATATCATACGTTTGTAAACTCCATGTGGCATAATGAGCCTGTTATTTTGTATCTTTGCCTATGAATAACTGAAATACTAATGATGAACCCTAAAACGCTCATACATATAATAGGTGTATTGCCTATTGATGGATGGAATACTACGGGCATGTCTTACTACACCACCTATTATTTGCGCCATCAAGGACCAAATGGTATAGTGGTTCCAGTGACTCGTAATATATCGTTTGCCATCAAGTATAAAGATGTGATGCAAGGATATTTTGCTTCTGTCCATGTGCAATGGAATCATAAGAACCATCAGCGCCTCTATCGTCATAGCATCGACGAAGCAGGTTACCATAGTATGGCAACCTCTATGGAAACGGATATGGACGGATGGAACATCCTTTCGCGACTGTCAAAGACCTTGCGGTGGTCGCGCATGTTCATGTCTTTATCATGTCATTGGAACTGTAATACGGGGCGCATACTATTAAATGAAGAATGTGTAGGCAATAGGAATGCCATGTTGACAACCAACTTTCATCTGGCGCTTCAACCCAGTGATTGGTTATCGTTGACTGCTGATTCCTATTGGTTGCAGTCTGTGCAACATCAGGATGTGAATGGCGGTGTGAGTTCAACGCATAATTCTTTTGCTCATCTGTTGAAGATTTATGTAATGCCTGGACGTTGGCGTTTGGAATGGAACAACGAATTCTATCATAGTAACGATGGATCGGTATCGGCTAATTATTTTGCTGATGTGCGCTGCTTCTACAAAAGTATGATGTGGGAAGCAGGTGTGGAATTGAATAATGTGTTTGACCGTTCTAACTACCAATGGTTCAGATTGTCAGCAAACCGACGTGTTACCGTCATAAACCCTTTGCGTTCGAGAGAACTCATGTTTAGACTGAAATTCAGTTTCTAATATTTCAGATGGTGACGAAACACCATTATTCCCTTATATGAAAATGCAATTCGCAGAACCTGCGTATCTTTGCAGCAATAAATCGAAGAAAGAAATGAAAAGAATTGCATTTACTGTATGGTTGACAGTAGTAAGTATGATGGCCATGGCAACCCATTTGCCTGATGTGGAAGGAACCGTGGTCGATGAACAAGGACAACCCCTTGAGTTCGTGAATGTGGTATTGCTTTCAGAAGGTGATTCCGCCTTTGTGCAAGGTGCAACAACTGATGCAACAGGACATTTCCTTATCAAAACACCAGAAAACCATGGTGTGCTAAAAGTGACCAGCGTGGGCTATAAGACGACATTTGCCAATACCCATACCTTTGGAGGACGTGTCGTGCTAAAGGATGATGCGAAGATGTTGCAGGAAGTGACCGTGAAAGGAAGTCTGCCCAAAACCAAACTCACGGGAAACTCGATGGTGACTGCCATACAGGGAACGGTATTGGAGAAATCGGGTTCGGCAAAAGAAATGTTGTCGAAAGTACCGGGTATGACATTGAAGGGCGATGCTTTGGAAGTGTTGGGGAAAGGCACACCTATTTATTATATTAACGGTAGAAAGATGCAAAATGCCGATGAACTGACCAGATTGCGTAGCGAGGAAATCAAGGAAGTGGAGGTGATTACCAATCCGGGTGCACAGTATGATGCTACTGTGACGGCTGTGGTGCGCATCAAGACAATACGCAGACAGGGCAATGGATTCGGCTTTGATCTGACTGCCAATTCGCAGAACGACCTGCGATATGGGTATTGGGATGGATCGAGTACGCTGAATATGCGGTATCGCTATAAAGCCTTTGAGCTCTTTGGCATGATGAACGGATGGAAACATGATCAGATGAATGATAGTGCGCCCCACCAGTGGAGCTATTATCGTAGTGGCGACCAACTGACTGGCATCGATCAAAACACCCGACTGCTCAACCACTGGACGGGAAAAGGTTTGGACTGGAACGTGGGATTCAACTTGCAACTGGCAGAAAACCATACCGTGGGTATGCGCATCGAACAACATAAGAACTATGATTCGGGCTATGATGCATGGCAGAAAACCTATATGACGAAGATGATTGTGGGCAAGCCCGATAGCAAGGAAGAGACGAACAACGTGACAGAAGAACAACTCCATGAACACTATCCATACAACTGGGAAGGGAATGCCTTCTATAACGGTAAGGTGGGGAAACTCAATATCGACCTCAATATCGACTTCCTGACCAATAAGAAAGAGGAAAATGGTGATATTCAAGAAAGCGTCAATCTGGAGAATAACACGATGACGTCGGATAGTAAAACCACCAATCAGATGTTTGCCGACAAACTGGTGTTGGGCTATCCTGTATGGAAAGGTATGTTGCAGGTAGGGTCGGAGATGAGTCGGGTGACGCGACGGTCGTTCTATCAGATTACCATGGATGGCGTGCCTACCACAGATTCGAAGGTAAAGGAGAATAGTATTGCCGCATTTGTGGAGTATGCCTGTCAGATTCCTAAAGTGGGAAGTGTGAGTGCAGGACTGCGCTATGAGCATGTGGGATTTGACTATAAGGATAGGATAAACAATGACAACTCGTTGGAACGATACACCAACGATCTGTTTCCTTCCTTCTCTTGGGCAAACCAGTGGGGAGCGGTACAGACTTCGCTCAGCTATAGTATGAAGACACAACGTCCTAATTACTGGATGCTCAATGAGGCTGTTATCTATATCAATCCCTATTCGCTGCAAACGGGCGACCCTAAACTGAAGAATGCCAAGACTCACAGTATTGGTGCAAATGCGCGATGGAAATGGCTCAATCTGATGGCTAACTATGAACGGACTGACGATGCGCTGACTCAATGGTCGTATATCTATAATGATAAAGGTGTGATGCTCATCAAAAACCGTAACCTCGATGTGCCGGTGAGAAGTGTATCGGTATTCCTGACAGCATCGTCGACGTGGGGGTGCTACTCGCCGAGTTGGACTGTGGGTATGCGGAAATTCGACATGAAACAGACCTTGGCGGATCCTCGCGAAGCCAGTGGCGTGAGAACAGTACACTACAACCGGCCATTGTTTGTGGCAAATCTGAATAATGTGTTTCGACTGCCACATAAATGGCAACTGGAGTCTTATCTTTATTTCCAGCGTAAGGGCGACTGCATGAACTTCCGATTGACGAACAATATATGTAATCTTGGATTTGTGGTGCAGAAGTGTTGGCTGAAAAACGATGCCCTGTGCTTGCGAGTAACCGTTGATGATGTGTTGCAGCGTACCCGACAGAAAGTCAATATGGATTGCGGCTATTATACCCTCAACCAAAATTCTGCACAGAGCAACCATCGGTTGAACATCTCGTTGCGCTATTCATTCAATGCCAGCGGAAGCAAATATAAAGGAACTGGTGCTGGAAAGGAGGCTGCAGGACGAATGGCGCAATAACTATCGTTTCCCTTTCTTGACTGTAGTGTCTCCCATCTGTTTCCTATATCGTTCGTAAATTGATTCGGACTTACTTGGGATTTACTTGGGACTTGTTCGGGACTTGTTCGGGACTTGTTCGGGAAATGATGCGCACAGGCATAGAAGGTGAATATGGGGCGAAAATTATGTCGAATGGTTTTGACGTGTAAATAAATAATGTCAAAATACGGAGTTTTGTGCCGTTACAGTATTACAGTATTACAGTTTTTGAAAACGGTTTTTAGTGCTCGAAATATGGATTTTTAGGGTTCTGGCAGGAAAATATGCTGCAAATCCATCGTTTTAGCTTTTTGAAAACTGTAATACTGTAATACTGTAACGCGTATGATATATTATACGAGTAAATAAATTTTCTACGATTGACGGTTTTGGCGCGTGGGCTAATCAAAAGAAAAATGAGTTTTTCTTTGTATTTCTCTCGGTTTGCACTACCTTTGTTGGAAAAATGAGAGATGATGAACAAAGAACTTATAGCTAAAAGACTGGAAATACTACGCGAGGAAATGCGCCGAGAACATCTGAGCGCATTCGTGTTTACTACGGGAGACCCTCATCATAGCGAATATACTGCGGAACATTGGAAAGGACGCGAATGGATTAGTGGATTCAATGGTTCTGCGGGTACTGCGGTGGTCACACTGAAAAGTGCGGCACTATGGACCGACTCACGCTATTTCATTGCTGCCGAAGAACAACTGAAAGGAACAGAATACCAGTTGATGAAACTGAAAATGCCCGAAACACCAACAGTCGCACAATGGATAGGTAGCGAACTTGCCGACATGGACGATAAAGCCGTGGGAATAGATGGAATGACCAACGGAGTGGCTGAGGTGGAAAACTTGAAATCTCAACTCAAACAACTTGGGGGCATTACGCTGCAGACAGCATGGGATCCCTTGCAGCGTATCTGGAAAGATAGACCGACCGTGCCTCTCTGTCCCGTAGAAATACAACCGATGGAATATGCGGGCGAAGAGGCTGCCTCAAAACTGAAACGAATAAGAAAAGCACTTCGGGAAAAACATGCAGACGGTATGTTGGTGGCTTCGCTGGATGATATTGCCTGGACGCTAAACCTCAGAGGCAACGACATCCATTGCTGTCCGCTATTCGTTTCGTTCCTGTTGATTGACACTCAAAGCGCCACCTTATTTATATATAAGGAGAAAGTAGGGGACGAGGTGAAGGCTTATCTCGCAAAACTCGGTGTGCGCATGGCAGACTATAATCAGGTGAAACAAGGACTGAAAGACTATCCGGAATATAACATTCTGATGGATCCTGATGAGGTTTGTTACACGCTCCGACAAGCGGTGACGCGTCCTGTCGTTGAGGCTGCATCGCCCATTCCCGCTATGAAAGCTGTGAAAAACGAGGCTGAACAGAACGGATTCCGATTGGCAATGCAACGAGACGGAGCTGCTTTGGTCAAGTTTCTGAAATGGATGGAAGAACAGACCATAGATGGAACAATGACAGAACTGACCGTTTCTGATCGACTGGAACAGCTACGGTCCGAACAGCCACTCTATCGCGGACTCTCTTTTGATACAATATCAGCATACGGACCACATGGAGCTATTGTGCACTATGAACCGACTCAAGAAACTGATGTGCCCTTGCAAAGGAAAAGTCTTCTGCTCATAGATAGTGGCGCACAATATCGGAACGGCACAACAGATATCACCAGAACATTGGCACTCGGAGAACTCACAGAAGAAGAACGGAAAGTTTATACGCTGGTGCTCAAAGGACACATACAGTTGCAGATGCTCATATTCCCCAAAGGAGCAAGCGGAACACAACTCGACGCTGTGGCACGTCGCGACCTCTGGCAACACGGATACAACTTCCTGCATGGCACAGGACACGGAGTGGGAAGCTTCCTCAATGTCCATGAAGGACCGCATCAGATTCGGATGGAATATGTGGCGCAACCGCTCTGCGAAGGAATGACCGTGACCGACGAACCGGGCATTTATCTCAAAGACCGTTTCGGCGTCAGAATCGAAAACACACTCCTTGTGGTTCCTGCTTTCCAAACCGAATGTGGCACCTTCCTGAAGTTTGAAACCCTCACACTCTGTCCCATCGACAGACGCCCCATTATTCGCGAAATGATGTCGGAAAAAGAAATAGATTGGCTCAACCAATATCACCAAATGGTATATGACCGATTAGCACCAATACTTTCAGAAGATGAAAAAACATGGCTGAAAACAGCCACGAAACCGTTGTAAATGAGTGAAAATCACAAAAAAGCGAAAAAAAACTTGCGCAATTCGTAAATATGTTGTAATTTTGCACCCGCTTAATGGCAGAATAAAAAGTTTAACTAAAATAATAAAAACAAAAAGAACATGATTATTGTACCGGTAAAGGAAGGCGAGAACATCGAAAAGGCCCTCAAAAAGTTTAAGAGAAAGTTCGAAAAGACTGGCGTTGTGAAAGAACTCCGTCGTCGTCAACAGTTCGATAAGCCGTCTGTACTGAAGCGCCTCAAGATGGAACACGCTATTTACGTACAGAAGCTCCGCGCTACTGAAGAATAAAAAAGTAGAGCGAAAATTTGGTGGTTTGATATTTTTTGCGTAAATTCGTTGCCGAAATAGAAACTGTAATGCAACGAGTCTATGATCAAGAAATTCTTAAGCTACCTGCGCTATGAGAGGAATCGCTCCGAACTCACAGTGCGAAACTACGACAAGAGCCTTAGGGAATTCGAGTCGTATTTTAAACTTAGGGATAGTCAGCTCTCATGGGAGACAATAGACTCCGATGTCATCCGAGACTGGATGGAGAGCTTGATGGATAAAGGCGCCATGGCATCAACAGTGAATAACTGTTTGAGTGCCGTGCGTTCTTTTTATAGGTATGCACTTGCATACGGAATCGTTGCAGTAGATCCTTCGCACTACGTCAAAGGACCGAAGCTCAAAAAACCACTACCCAAATTCATACGCGAAAAAGATATGGACCGCCTCATGGATCAAGACAACATGTGGGGCGATTCGGTTAAAGACATGCGCGCGCGTACTATTATATTAACGCTATACTCTACAGGAATACGATTGGCAGAACTTATCGGACTTGATGTGAATGACGTTGATTTCGTTAATATGCAACTCAAAGTGACCGGTAAACGAGACAAACAGCGGGTCGTACCTTTCGGAAAAGAACTCTGCGAGACCTTGCAGCAGTATCTTCAAGTACGCGAAACGCTACCGCTGCGTGATACAGAAGCACTCTTTGTGAACGACAAAGGGCTGCGAGTTAGTAGGGGACAGGTGGAAAATATAGTGAGAAACAATCTCTCGAAAGTCACAACACAGCAGAAAAGATCACCACACGTGCTGCGACACTCCTTTGCTACCGCCATGCTGAATAATGGCGCAGAACTGGAAAGCGTGCGCAAACTGCTCGGACACGAGAGCATCGCAACAACGGAAATCTATACACACGCAACATTCGAACAATTGAAAAGCGTGTATGAAAAAGCCCATCCAAGGGCCTGATAAGTGAAATATAAATAGTATTAACCCTAAAAAATGGAGGTAACTATGGAAATTAAGATTCAAGCAATCCACTTTGATGCAACTGACAAACTGCAGGCATTCATCGAAAAGAAAACAGCAAAACTGGAAAAAACCTACGAAGATATCCAAGCCGTAGAAGTGGTATGCAAAGTTGTGAAGCCAGCAACAGCACAAAATAAAGAGGTGAGCATTACTGTTAATGTTCCGGGGAATAGAGTTTTCGTAGAGAAAGTAAGCGATACTTTTGAGGAAGCAACAGACCTTTGCGTCGATTCTTTGAAGGTTCAATTGCAGAAAATCAAAGAAAAAATGCGTAATCGATAAAAAAAATCGCGAAAAGTTTTGGTAATTAAAAAATAATGCCTACCTTTGCATCCGCTTTCCGACAGTTAGCAACTCCTTCGGGAGGTGGATGCTTAGAGAAGCCTCTTTAGCTCAGTTGGCCAGAGCACGTGATTTGTAATCTCGGGGTCGTTGGTTCGAATCCGACAAGAGGCTCAGAAAAAGAACAAGGTCACAAGCAATTTGATGGCAAGTTAAGGAGTAACGGAATTTTTTTTTTTTTTTAATGGGTGGTTTCCAGAGCGGCCAAATGGGGCAGACTGTAAATCTGTTGTCTTTCGACTTCGGTGGTTCGAATCCATCACCACCCACTTCCGAATAGGAAGTCTATTGCGGAAATAGCTCAGTTGATAGAGCACTAGCCTTCCAAGCTGGGGGTCGCGGGTTTGAGCCCCGTTTTCCGCTCTAAGCCTGCTGTTATAGCTCAGTGGTAGAGCACTTCCTTGGTAAGGAAGAGGTCCCGAGTTCAAGTCTCGGTAACAGCTCTTGAGAAAACAAGATTTAAATCGAACATTCATTAATTATAATAACAAAGAAAAGCTATGGCTAAAGAGAATTTTGTGCGCACCAAACCGCACGTAAACATCGGTACTATCGGTCACGTTGACCATGGTAAGACCACTCTGACTGCTGCCATCTCTAAGGTTCTCCACGAGAAGGGTTTCGGTACAGAGGATGTTAAGTCTTTCGATCAGATTGACAATGCTCCTGAGGAAAAAGAGCGTGGTATCACCATTAACTCTGCCCACATCGAGTATGAGACCGCTAACCGTCACTACGCACACGTTGACTGCCCAGGACACGCTGACTATGTAAAGAACATGGTTACTGGTGCTGCTCAGATGGACGGTGCTATCCTTGTTGTTGCTGCAACTGATGGTCCTATGCCTCAGACACGTGAGCACGTTCTGCTCGCTCGTCAGGTGAACGTTCCACGTCTGGTTGTATTCCTGAACAAATGCGATATGGTTGAGGATGAGGAAATGCTCGAACTCGTTGAAATGGAAGTTCAAGAGATCCTCGCTCAGTACGATTTCGAAGAAGATACTCCTATCATCCGCGGTTCTGCACTTGGTGCATTGAACGGTGTTGAAAAATGGGTTGACAAAGTTATGGAGCTGATGGATACCTGTGATACTTGGATTCAGGAGCCTCCACGTGATACTGACAAACCTTTCTTGATGCCTATCGAGGACGTATTCTCAATCACAGGTCGTGGTACTGTTGCTACCGGTCGTATCGAAACTGGTGTTATCCACGTTGGTGACGAAGTTGAACTGCTCGGTCTTGGTGAAGACAAGAAGTCTGTTGTAACTGGTGTAGAAATGTTCCGTAAGATCCTTGATGAGGGTCGTGCTGGTGATAACGTAGGTCTGCTTCTCCGTGGTATCGATAAGAACGAGATCAAACGTGGTATGGTACTCTGCCATCCTGGACAGATCAAGCCTTTCAAGAAGTTCAAGGCTTCTATCTACGTTCTGAAGAAAGAAGAGGGTGGTCGTCACACTCCATTCGGAAACAAATACCGTCCTCAGTTCTATCTGCGTACCATGGACTGCACAGGTGAAATCACTCTTCCCGAGGGAGTTGAAATGGTAATGCCTGGTGACAACGTTGAGATCACTGTTGAGCTCATCTACGCTGTTGCTCTGAACCAGGGTCTGCGCTTCGCTATCCGCGAAGGTGGTCGTACCGTTGGTTCTGGTCAGATTACTGAAGTTTTCGAAGACTAATTCTAAGCAGTTTTTCTCTTACGAGACAAACTTTAGGAATTGACTATAAAGCCCCTGCTCTTCAGGGCAGGGGCTACTTACGGGAATAGCTCAGTTGGTAGAGCATCGGTCTCCAAAACCGAGGGTCGTGGGTTCGAGTCCTCCTTCCCGTGCTAAAACAAGAAGATATGTTTAAATCAATAGCAAATTACTGCAAGTCATGTTATGACGAACTCGTACATAAGGTGACATGGCCGACGCGTAAGGAATTGACACAAAGTGCTGTGTTGGTACTTACAGCTTCTTTGATTATTGCAATTATAGTATGGCTGATGGATATCGCATTCAAAGCCGTCATGAGTTTAGTTTATCCCAACTAATTGTTAGATAATACATAAAGATGTCTGAGTCAGGAATGAATTGGTACGTCCTGCGTGCTGTAAGTGGAAAAGAAGGCAAAGTAAAAGAGTTCATCGAAGCTGCTAAGAAGCATAACGATGTGCTCAATGCTTCCGTTGGGGAAATCCTTCTGCCTACAGAGAAATATGCAATGATGCGCAATGGTAAGCGTGTTATTAAAGAAAAACTTTTCCTTCCGGGGTATGTCCTTATTCAGGCCCGCCTGCAAGGTGAAGTGGCACACATGCTTCGCTTCATTCCCAATGTACTTGGTTTTCTTGGTGGTTTGGATCACCCTGAAGTGGTGAGACAGGCCGATATCAACAGAATACTTGGTACAGCAGAGGAATCTTCCATTGAAAATACTGATGTTGCCATCCCATACAATGTGGATGATACTGTAAAGGTCATCGATGGTCCTTTCAGCGGATTCAGTGGTGTCATTGAAGAAGTTAACGCAGACAAACGCAAGTTGAAGGTAATGGTGAAGATCTTTGGAAGAAAAACACCACTCGAACTTGCATTCACACAAGTAGAGAAAGAATAGGACATAAGTTACGGTATGTCCACTTCGTATATACGGTTGTTAGAGGCTTCCACTCTGATGGCTTATATAACAAAATTAAAATAATTACAAACAGAAATGGCTAAAGAAGTTGCTGGATTAATCAAATTACAGATTAAAGGTGGCGCTGCGAATCCTTCTCCCCCCGTAGGTCCTGCTTTGGGTTCTAAGGGTATTAATATCATGGGATTCTGCAAAGAGTTCAACGCCAGAACCCAGGATAAGGCTGGTAAGGTTTTGCCAGTTGTTATCACTTACTATGCAGACAAGTCATTTAGCTTCGTGATCAAGACTCCTCCCGCTGCTATCCAGCTCTTGGAGGCTGCCAAGATCAAGGGAGGTTCTGCTCAGCCTAACCGTAAGAAGGTTGCTGCTGTTACTTGGGAACAGGTACGCGCAATCGCTGAGGACAAGATGAGCGACTTGAACTGTTTTACCATTGAGTCAGCTATGAAGCTGATCGCTGGTACAGCAAGAAGTATGGGTATCACTGTAAAAGGGGACTTCCCTGGTAAATAACAAATAACTTCAATTTGAACAATGAGTAAACTGACAAAAAATCAAAAGTTGGTAGCTGGTAAGGTTGAAGCAGGGAAGGCATACTCTTTGAAAGAGGCCGCAGAGCTGGTGAAGGAAATTACCACCACTAAGTTCGAGGCATCTCTCGATATCGACGTACGCTTGGGCGTAGATCCTCGTAAAGCCAATCAGATGGTTCGTGGCGTTGTTTCGCTGCCGAACGGTACTGGTAAGGTGACACGAGTTCTGGCTCTCTGTACTCCCGATCAGGAAGCTGCCGCTAAGGAAGCTGGAGCTGACTACGTTGGTCTTGATGAGTATATCAACAAGATCAAAGCTGGTTGGACTGATGTTGATGTTATCATCACAATGCCTTCTTGCATGGGTAAACTTGGTCCTCTCGGCCGTATCCTCGGCCCACGTGGATTGATGCCTAACCCAAAGAGTGGTACTGTGACTATGGACGTTGCTAAGGCAGTTAAGGAAGTTAAGCAGGGTAAGATCGACTTTAAGGTTGACAAGGCAGGTATCGTGCACACGTCAATCGGTAAGGTTACATTCACTGCTGATCAAATTTTCGAGAACGCAAAAGAGTTCATTCAGACTATCATTAAGTTGAAGCCTGCTGCTGCCAAGGGTACATACATTAAGAGTATCTTTATCTCAAGCACTATGAGTGCAGGTATTAAGGTAGATCCTAAATCAGTTGAATAACTCGTAAAAGTTTAGTAAAATGAAAAAGGAAGTAAAAGATACTATTATTGTAGAACTCGGAGAAAACCTCAAAAAGTATCCTCATTTCTATCTCGTTGACGTAACTGGACTGAACGCTGAAAAAACAAGCGATCTTCGTCGCAAGTGCTTCAAGAGCGAGATTAAAATGGTGGTTGTGAAGAATAAGTTGCTTCACAAGGCTTTCGAGGCTTCTGAGATTGATTTCGAGCCATTGTATGGTTGCTTGAAAGGAAATACTGCGCTCCTCTTCTGTGAGACTGCTAATGTTCCTGCAAAGTTGCTGAAAGAGTACAAGAAGGAAGGTATTCCTGCTTTCAAGGCTGCATACGCTGAAGAAGGTTTCTTCGTAGGTGCAGACAAACTCGAAGAACTGGTTTCTATCAAGAGCAAGAACGAACTTATCGCCGATGTTATGGCTTTGCTGCAGTCACCTATCAAGACTGTCGTATCTGGTCTCAACGCTGGTGGTAAAATCCATGGCCTGCTAGACGCTATCGCTGAGCGTAATAAATAAGCGAAACGTATAACAAATAACATTTAAAAACATTAAAAAATTAGAATAAAATGGCAGATATTAAAGCTATTGCTGAAGAGTTGGTAAATCTCTCAGTTAAAGAAGTACAAGAGTTGGCAACTGTCCTGAAGGACGAGTATGGAATTGAGCCCGCCGCTGCAGCTGTTGCAGTTGCTGCTGGTCCCGCCGCTGCAGGTGGTGCTGAGGCTGCTGAAGAGAAGACTTCTTTCGACGTAGTTCTGAAGGAAGTAGGCGCTAACAAGCTCCAGGTTGTTAAGGCTGTTAAGGAAGCTTGTGGTCTCGGTCTGAAGGAAGCTAAGGATCTCGTTGACGGTGCTCCTGCTACTCTGAAAGAGGGCATGGCAAAGGACGAGGCTGAGAACCTGAAGAAGACTATCGAAGGTGCAGGTGCCGTAGTTGAGCTGAAATAATTTAGCACAACAATAAAGAATTGGTTAAGGACTTCCCAGTCGGAGGTTCTTAACCTTTTTGTGTCTTACAAGTAAAGTTCTAGAAATTTCTAGAACACTCTATATTTCTAGAACATCACACATTATAATATATGGCTTCAAAAGTAGTAAACAACAGAGTAAACTTTGGCAGCGTCAAGAATCCGTTACCATATCCGGATTTCCTCGATGTGCAATTAAAGTCATTCAAAGATTTCCTGCAGCTGGATACTCCACCTGAGGAACGCAAGAATGACGGTTTGTATAAGGTGTTTTCAGAGAACTTCCCTATCACCGACACACGTAATAATTTCGTTCTTGAGTTCCTGGATTACTATATTGATCCCCCGCGTTATACCATCGACGAATGTCTGGAACGTGGATTGACATATAGCGTACCCTTGAAAGCTAAACTGAAACTTTATTGTACAGACCCCGATCATGAGGATTTCAGTACTGTGATTCAGGACGTATTCCTTGGTCCTATTCCCTATATGACCGATAATGGTACGTTTGTTATCAATGGCGCTGAGCGCGTAGTAGTTTCGCAGTTGCACCGTTCTCCTGGTGTGTTCTTCGGACAGAGCGTACATGCCAATGGTACTTTGCTTTATAGTGCCCGTATCATTCCGTTCAAGGGTTCTTGGATTGAGTTTGCTACTGATATTAATAGTGTGATGTATGCTTACATCGACCGTAAGAAGAAATTGCCTGTTACTACCTTGCTGCGTGCAATCGGTTTCGAGAATGATAAGGACATCCTTGAGATTTTCGACCTGGCTGAAGAGGTGAAGGTTAACAAAACTTCTCTGAAGAAGGTTATCGGTCGTAAGCTTGCAGCTCGTGTGTTGAAGAGCTGGAACGAGGACTTTGTTGATGAAGATACAGGTGAAGTAGTATCTATCGAGCGTAACGAAGTGATGATGGAGCGTGAGACCGAAATCACAGAAGATAACGTTGCTGAGATTCTTGAGTGTGGTGCACAGACCATTCTCGTTCATAAAAATGAGAATCAGGCTCAGGATTTCTCTATCATCTTCAATACTTTGCAGAAGGACCCCAGTAACTCAGAAAAAGAAGCTATTCTGTATATTTATCGCCAGTTGCGTAATGCAGATCCTCAGGATGATGCATCTGCACGTGAGGTGATTCAGAACTTGTTCTTCTCAGACAAACGTTATGACTTGGGTGATGTGGGTCGTTACCGTATCAACAAGAAACTTGGTCTTGATACTGACATGTCTGTACGTGTACTGACTAAGGAGGATATTATCGAGATTATAAAGTATCTGATTCAGTTGATCAACTCAAAGGCTACTGTCGATGATATTGACCACCTCTCAAACCGTCGTGTTCGCACTGTTGGTGAGCAGTTGGGCAATCAGTTCTCTGTAGGTCTTGCTCGTATGAGTCGTACTATTCGTGAGCGTATGAATGTTCGTGACAATGAGGTGTTCACTCCTATAGATTTGATCAATGCCAAGACTATTTCGAGTGTCATCAACTCGTTCTTTGGTACTAACCCATTGTCGCAGTTCATGGACCAGACTAACCCATTGGCAGAGGTAACCCACAAACGTCGTCTTTCTGCCCTTGGTCCTGGTGGTCTGTCTCGTGAGCGTGCTGGATTCGAGGTACGTGACGTACACTATACTCACTATGGTCGTCTATGTCCTATCGAAAGTCCTGAAGGACCTAACATCGGACTTATTTCTTCATTGTGTGTATATGCTAAGATTAATGAGCTTGGCTTCATCGAAACTCCATATCGTAAGGTAGAAAATGGTGTGGCCAACCTCAAAAATGATGAAATACTATATCTGACTGCTGAGGAAGAAGAAAACCACGTAATCGGTCAAGGTAATGCACCGCTGAACGACGACGGAACATTCATTCGTGAAGTAGTGAAATGTCGTCAAGATGCGGACTTCCCTGTTGTTCCACCAACAGAAGTTGACTTGATTGACGTTTCTCCACAGCAGATTGCATCTATTGCGGCTTCGCTTATTCCTTTCTTGGAGCATGACGATGCTCACCGTGCACTGATGGGATCGAACATGATGCGTCAGGCCGTACCTTTGCTTCATAACGAGGCTCCTATCGTTGGTACTGGTATTGAGAAGCAGGTATGTGAGGACAGCCGCACCATGGTTACTGCAGAAGGCGAGGGTGTAATCGATTATGTTGATGCAACTACTATTCGTGTGCTCTATGATCGCACAGAGGATGAGGAGTTCGTTAGTTTCGAACCAGCCCTTAAGGAATACCGTATTCCGAAGTTCCGTCGTACCAACCAGAACATGACTATTGACCTTCGTCCTATTTGTGACAAGGGACAGCGTGTGAAGAAGGGCGACATCCTTACGGAAGGATATGCTACCGAGAACGGTGAACTGGCTCTTGGCCGCAACCTGCTCGTTGCCTATATGCCTTGGAAGGGTTACAACTATGAGGATGCTATCGTATTGAACGAGCGTATTGTTCGTGAGGACGTACTGACCTCTGTACACGTTGATGAATACTCTCTTGATGTACGCGAAACTAAGCGTGGTGCTGAAGAGTTCACTTCTGATATTCCCAATGTTAGTGAAGAAGCTACTAAGGATCTCGATGAGAATGGTATCATCCGTGTTGGTGCCCGTGTAGAACCAGGTGACATCTTGATTGGTAAGATTTCACCAAAGGGTGAGAGCGATCCTTCACCTGAAGAAAAATTGCTGCGTGCCATCTTCGGTGACAAGGCTGGTGATGTGAAAGACTCTTCACTGAAGGCTAATCCTTCATTGACAGGTGTTGTTATCGACAAGAAACTCTTTACCCGTGCTACTAAGACTCGTCAGGACAAACAGCAGGACAAGGTTAAGCTTGCAAAAATTGATGAAGAGCACAATGCCAAGATAGAAGATCTGAAGGATATTCTTGTAGAGAAACTTCTGGTATTGACAGATGGTAAAGTTTCACAAGGTGTGAAAGACTATACTGGTGCCGAAATCATTTCTAAGGGTAGTAAGTTTACTATGACCAACCTGAAGAACCTGGAGTATGGTGATGTACAGGTGAGCAACTGGACCGAGGATGATCACAACAACAAGATGATCGCTCAGTTGATTACCAACTTTATGAAGAAGTACAAACTCCTTGATGCAGAGATGAAGCGTAAGAAGTTTGCCATTACCATCGGTGATGAACTGCCTTCAGGAATCCTGCAGATGGGTAAGGTATATGTTGCCAAGAAACGTAAGATTGGTGTCGGTGATAAACTCGCCGGACGTCACGGTAACAAGGGTATTGTGTCTAAGGTAGTTCGCCAGGAAGATATGCCGTTCTTGGAGGATGGTCGTCCAGTTGACTTGGTACTTAATCCACTGGGTGTGCCTTCTCGTATGAACCTTGGACAGATTTTTGAGGCTATCCTTGGTGCAGCAGGTAAACGTCTCGGTGTGAAGTTTGCTACTCCAATCTTCGATGGTGCAAAACTTGACGACCTCGCAGAATGGACCGACAAAGCAGGTCTGCCACGCCTCTGCTCAACACATCTGTATGATGGTGAGACCGGTGAGCGATTTGACCAGCCTGCTACTATCGGTATCACATACTTCCTCAAACTCGGCCACATGGTAGAAGACAAGATGCACGCCCGTTCTATCGGTCCGTACAGTCTCATCACTCAGCAACCTCTTGGAGGTAAGGCACAGTTCGGTGGTCAGCGTTTTGGAGAAATGGAGGTCTGGGCATTGGAAGCCTTCGGAGCCAGTCATGTGCTTCAGGAGATCCTTACCATCAAGTCAGACGACGTGGTTGGACGCAGCAAGGCCTACGAGGCTATTGTCAAGGGCGATCCCATGCCAACTCCCGACATCCCCGAATCACTCAATGTATTGTTGCATGAGTTGAAGGGTCTTGGTCTAAGTATCAAGATGGATTAATCTGTGAGTTAACGAACAAAGAACAAAGTATATTAAGTATTGAAATATGGCTTTCAAGAAAGAATCAAAGATAAAGAGTAATTTTACCAAGATTACCATCGGTCTGGCTTCACCAGAGGAGATCCTTGAGAATTCCTGCGGTGAGGTGACCAAGCCTGAGACCATCAACTATCGCACCTATAAGCCTGAGCGCGACGGTCTGTTCTGCGAGCGCATCTTCGGTCCTACAAAGGACTATGAGTGTGCCTGCGGTAAGTATAAGCGCATTCGCTATAAGGGTATTGTTTGTGACCGATGCGGAGTAGAGGTGACTGAGAAGAAGGTTCGCCGTGAACGTGCTGGTCATATCGAGTTGGTAGTTCCGGTTGCCCATATTTGGTATTTCCGCAGCTTGCCTAATAAGATTGGTTATCTGTTGGGGCTGCCTACAAAGAAACTCGACTCTATCATCTACTACGAGCGATATGTTGTCATCCAGCCTGGTGTTATGGCTGGCCGTCAGGATGCAGAAGGAAATGCAGCAGTAGGTTCGAATATGTACGACCTGCTCACAGAAGATGAGTATAACGATATCATCGAGAACCAGATTTCTATCGAGAACGACTATCTCGATGATAGCGATCCCAATAAGTTTATTGCCAAGATGGGTGCAGAGGCTATCTATGACCTTCTCGTCCGTCTTGACCTCGACTCTCTGTCGTATGAACTGCGTGACCGTGCCAACAGCGACTCGTCTATGCAGCGCAAGAATGAGGCTTTGAAGCGTCTGCAGGTTGTTGAAGCTTTCCGCAATAGTGTAGAGAAGGGCATCAACCGTCCTGAGTGGATGATAATGAAAATTATCCCTGTAACTCCTCCTGAGTTGCGTCCACTCGTTCCACTGGATGGTGGTCGTTTCGCTACTTCCGACCTCAACGACCTCTATCGTCGTGTCATCATTCGTAACAATCGTTTGAAGCGACTGATGGAAATTAAGGCTCCTGAGGTTATTCTGCGCAATGAGAAGCGTATGTTGCAGGAGGCTGTTGACTCTCTCTTCGACAACAGTCGTAAGTCTTCAGCTGTGAAGAGTGAGAGCAATCGTCCGCTCAAGTCTCTTAGCGATTCGCTGAAAGGTAAGCAAGGACGTTTCCGTCAGAACTTGCTCGGTAAACGTGTTGACTATTCTGCGCGTTCTGTAATCGTAGTAGGTCCTGAATTGAAGATGGGTGAGTGTGGTCTTCCTAAGTTGATGGCTGCCGAGCTCTATAAGCCATTCATCATCCGCAAGCTCATTGAGCGTGGAATTGTAAAGACTGTGAAGTCTGCCAAGAAGATTGTTGACCGTCGTGAACCGGTAATTTGGGATATCCTTGAGAATGTAATGAAAGGACATCCTGTGTTGCTCAACCGTGCGCCAACACTTCACCGTCTCGGTATTCAGGCCTTCCAACCCAAACTGATTGAGGGTAAGGCTATTCAGCTTCACCCATTGGCATGTACTGCATTTAACGCCGACTTTGATGGTGACCAGATGGCTGTCCATCTCCCATTGAGCAATGAGGCCGTGCTTGAAGCACAGATTCTGATGCTTCAGAGCCACAATATCCTGAACCCTGCCAATGGAGCTCCTATCACCGTACCTTCACAGGATATGGTGCTCGGTCTTTATTATATTTCTAAGATCCGTCCAGGTGCCAAGGGTGAAGGCTTGACTTTCTATGGTCCAGAAGAGGCTATCATTGCATACAACGAAGGTCGTTGTGACCTCCACGCTCAAGTGAAGGTTATGGTTGATGACCGTATTGATGGCAAACCTGTCCGCCATTTGGTGGAGACTTCTGTTGGTCGTGTTATCGTAAACGGTATCATTCCTGAAGAGGTTGGCTTTGTCAACAAGATCGTGTCTAAGAAGTCACTTCGCGATATCATTGCTGATGTGATTAAGAATGTAGGTTTTGCTGAAGCCTGTGAGTTCCTTGATGGTATCAAGAACCTTGGTTATCGTATGGCTTATGAGGCAGGACTTTCGTTCAACCTTGACGATATCATTATTCCGGAATCTAAGAAGGACCTTGTAGCTAAGGGTAATGAGGAAATCCGTCAAATTACCGAGAACTATAACATGGGTTTCATTACCGACAACGAACGTTATAATCAGGTAATTGATACCTGGACACATATCAATAACGACCTTGGTAATGTGCTGATGAAGGAAATGACAGAGGCCGACCAGGGTTTCAATGCCGTATTCATGATGCTCGACTCTGGAGCCCGTGGTAGTAAAGACCAGATTCGTCAGCTTTCAGGTATGCGTGGTCTGATGGCCAAACCGCAGAAAGCTGGTGCTGAGGGTGCACAGATTATTGAGAACCCAATTCTGTCGAACTTTAAGGAAGGTATGTCAGTGCTGGAGTACTTCATCTCTACCCATGGTGCACGTAAGGGTCTTGCCGATACCGCTATGAAAACAGCCGACGCCGGTTATCTGACACGTCGTCTGGTTGACGTTTCCCATGATGTGATCATCAACGAGGAAGACTGTGGTACACTGCGCGGACTCGTTTGCACTGCATTGAAGAATGGTGATGAAGTCATTTCAACTCTCTATGAGCGCATTATCGGTCGTGTATCTGTTCATGATATTATTCATCCTTCAACCGGAGAACTTATCGTTGCTGCCGGTGAGGAAATAACTGAGCCAATTGCACAGGCTATTGAAGATTCGCCCATCGAGAGTGTTGAAATCCGTTCTGTGCTTACTTGTGAGTCGAAGCATGGTGTCTGCATGAAGTGTTACGGACGCAACCTTGCCACTCGTCGTATGGTACAGAAGGGTGAGGCTGTCGGTGTGATTGCTGCTCAGGCTATTGGTGAACCAGGTACACAGCTTACTCTTCGTACGTTCCACGCCGGCGGTGTGGCTGCCAATGCTGCTGCCAATGCCAGCATCGTGGTGAAAAATGACTCTCGTATCGAATTTGAGGAAGTACGTACCGTACCATTTGATGAAGATGGTCGCGAATGTGAGATGGTTGTCAGCCGTCTGGGTGAAGTACGTTTCGTAGATCCCAATACCAATATCGTTCTTTCTTCGATGAACGTACCTTACGGTTCTTCTCTCTATTTCAAGCATGGAGCTTTGGTTAAGAAGGGCGACAAACTTGCACAGTGGGATCCGTTTAACGCCGTCATCGTTTCTGAATACGCAGGAACCTTGAAGTTCCACGATGTAATTGAAGGTATTACTTACCGTGCCGAGACCGACGAAACCACAGGTCTTACTGAAAAGATTGTCACCGAGTCGAAAGACAAGTCTAAGGTACCTACCTGTGATATTATTGACGCTAACGGTGAGGTTGCTGGAACATACAACTTCCCTGTGGGTGGTCACGTAGTAGTTGAAGATGGTCAGACTATTAAAACTGGTGAGACCCTCGTTAAGATTCCTCGTGCAGCTGCCAAGGGTGGTGACATTACCGGTGGTCTGCCTCGAGTAACAGAGTTGTTCGAGGCACGTAACCCAAGTAACCCTGCCATTGTATCTGAAATTGATGGTGAGGTAACCATGGGTAAGGTGAAGCGCGGTAACCGTGAAATCATCGTTACATCAAAGACTGGTGAGCAGCGCAAGTATCTCGTATCGTTGTCTAAGCAGATTCTGGTACAGGAACACGATGCCGTACGTGCAGGAACTCCGCTGTCAGATGGTGTTATTACTCCAGCAGACATCCTTGCTATCAAGGGTCCCACGGCTGTACAGGAATATATCGTGAATGAAGTACAGGATGTGTATCGTCTGCAGGGTGTGAAGATTAACGATAAGCACTTCGAGATTATCGTACGCCAGATGATGCGTAAGGTACAGATCAACGATCCAGGCGATACCTCATTCCTTGAGCAGGAGATTGTTGATAAACTCGACTTTGCAGAAGAGAACGATCGTATCTGGGGCAAGAAAGTTGTTGTAGATGCTGGTGACTCAGAGAACCTTCAGAAAGGTCAAATTGTTACCGCACGCAAACTGCGCGACGAGAACTCAATGCTGAAGCGTCGTGACCTTAAATTGGTTCAGGTACGTGATGCTGTTGCTGCTACCTCTACCCAGATTCTGCAGGGTATCACCCGTGCCGCTCTTCAGACCAAGTCGTTCATGTCGGCTGCATCGTTCCAGGAAACCACAAAGGTGCTCAACGAAGCCGCTATCCGTGGTAAGGTTGATTACCTTGAGGGCATGAAGGAGAATGTGATTACTGGTCACTTGATTCCAGCCGGAACTGGTCTTCGCGAATTTGAAAAGATTATCGTAGGCTCGAAAGAAGAGTATGAGCGCATGCAAGCTAATAAGAAAAATGTGCTTGACTTTGCCAACGAACCTGCAATGGACGAGAAATAATTCTCGCTCCTGACTAATATATCAAAGTGCTGCTATTGTCTGAAAGGACGGTAGCAGCGTTTTTTTGTATGTTATTTCTATATAGGCATGTTATTTCTATATAGGCATCATGCTTAGTTGGATTTGGCTTCTCTGCAAAGTTCCTTTCAATTTGGTCCTGTCGATAGTATTGTTATCCCTTCGGATCATTCCTGGGTATTGAGTAAACTACCCCAATTCGGGATAAAATAGCGATTAGTTGCATGTGAAGACAGATACGTGAATTCTCTTCCCATACCATCAGACATGGGCTATATATAAAGAATCGAAAGAGATTATTCTGTCCTTAGAACAAT
>NZ_NPIZ01000014.1:0-32398 GCF_002251185.1 Prevotella sp. P5-126 | reverse complement strand
TGTGGGGTTGTGGGGTTGTGGGGTTGTATGCTTGTATGGTTGAGCGTTTGAACGTAACCCATACGAAGGCAGCATTTTGATTGAACTCTGGTTCTGGAAGATTAGCTTTCTTACAAGCATCAACCATGCGACTTACGCCACTACCCCAGTTTTCCAAGAACGTAGTCTTAAACAGCACATCGGCAATAGTCGGGTTCTGAGGATATGAATGATGGGATTGTTTGATGGTCTCAACAGTCAATTCGTCTGGCAAATGGCCAGTATTCTCTATCTCTACACGATCATCATAGATAGCGATGCCGACAGAACTACTTGTATTATGGAACATCCTGTGACAAAGGGCATTCGTCAGAGCCTCACGCAACGCTTCGGCAGGAATCTCCAGTTTCTCTTCTCTCGTAAAGCCCACTATCTTACCACTGAGAGAAAGGTGTTTGAAGAAGAACGCCATACCAGCATCAAGCAATGTGAAGAAATTGCCGTACGCTCTTTGATTGTCGATGAATTCCATCTTGTCGTTGCCTCGAAAGCGAGCCATACGAAGCAAGAACTGAGGGAACTGACTTGTATCTCGGAGGAATAATACTGCTGCTGCATTTTTCAGTTTCCCATTTGTGGTAAGTTTCAATTTCTCCACAAGACTCTCCGTTGTTTCCATTAGCGACGATTCTGGCATCCTACCACGTTCCACGCCAAGCCGGACACCACCACGAATACGCTGTTCTTCCAAATCAGCGATGGTGATGCCTTCGCAAATATGATCTTCCCACTTAAAGCGATTAGACTTGCTGCGCATCAGACGGTCTTCAAAGATTTCCCGAGGCATGACCACTGTCGTACTTTCTATCCGCATATAGGGCTTATTGTCGTATGTAAATGGCGCGTCCCAATAAGAAGGGGCATTCAAATGGATTGCAATTATCTGATAGCCTGGACGATCAGGCACATCAATATATTCAACAGGCAGGTCTATCAATGGCTCCAGTTTTGCAATCTCTCTAGCAATCTCCTTCCGCGTGTTATCAGTCACCTCCTGCCCCAGTATCTTCAGTGTGGTTGGGGCAATACCAAAGAACAGCCAGCCACCATCAGTATTGAGGAAGGCACAAGCTGAACGCATACCATCCTTCAACTCGCCCGTTGTTTTCTTCATTTCTAACGTGCGAGTCTCATCACCTTGTATGATAACATTTACATCCTCTATTGTCATATTAGCCTATATCTTTATCGTTTCGTTTGCAAAGTTACAAATTATTTCTCGTTTGATAGAATCTCCTACTAAAAACTGTTTCCTGCATCGATAGATTCTGGTTCGCACACGAATAATTCTACTAGATTATTCTCATAATCAGGATAATACCAAATATTATCCTTTTCAAGTAGACATACAATCCT
The DNA here is from genome assembly GCF_002251185.1 of Prevotella sp. P5-126. NCBI lineage: Bacteria > Pseudomonadati > Bacteroidota > Bacteroidia > Bacteroidales > Prevotellaceae > Prevotella > Prevotella sp. P5-126. Next base: position 31,003 of record NZ_NPIZ01000014.1, on the reverse strand, counting down.
ATTGTTTATTAGGAATTCATGGGCATAGTGAATATAAGGCCCTCCTTGTCCATGATAATAGTGCCTCTCTGCGCTATTCCTAAACAGAATCATCATCCATAGTTTCCCTCCCTGAGGTGCCCACAGAACAGAAGAATATCCATGAAAAACGATTTTTCCTAAATAATTGATTAATCCATATTTCCCTTCTATTTCGATAATGGCATGTCCAAATACGAAATATGAAGAAGGTGGAAGCTTGAAAGAATAATCAGTTAAGACATTCTCTGCCATGTTTATTAATTTGGCCTCCCCATTTTTCCAAACGAAATAGAGCCCTTGGATACCAGATGCATTTAGTTTGTCGTAATGTTGTTTAAAAAGGACATTCTTATAATTCACGAGGTAATTCCATTCTTCTTTTTTGTCTTTTGTATTCCTGCATATAGCCTTAAGATACAGAATTCTCCAGGTGCTCTTAATTTTTCCATGTCTACTTTCATCAAATACTTCAAGAGTCCTGACTGTTTCCTCTCTGCCATCAGGAAATACTATAGACAAGATGCCGTCACGACAACAATAAGCATAGTTTCCAAAATAATCAGATACGAATTCTGCATCATTTTTGAGTAGGAAATGCCCATGCTGGTCAAGTAGGTTGTATTTCCCATTTCGTTCTATACGAAGATATCCACAATACGAGGGGGTTATGTTTTCAAACCATTCAGTGGACAAAAGTTTACCCTCCCTTGTGACAACATTTGATAATCTTTTATTCTTATCAGAAAGATCGTCCTTGAAGAAATCAGATACAATATATAAGTCATATGATACGACATATTCGAGCCATGACACCGATTTGGATAGTATCTTATGCCCTTTTTTGTCAATCAAATTAAACGCATAATAATCAATATATCTTTGTAAAGTAGGTCCCTTGAGTTCCATTAAGGGGTCTTTAATAGGCTCCCCGTTATCATCAATACACCATCCTTTATATTGGACAAATTTCCTTTTCTTCTTATCTGTGAACATATATTGATAATAGTTATCGTCATTATTAAAAAAGTGAAGGGTCAATTTTGTCTATATCAATCCTATGAAGTTGGGCGTGGACGATATTCTTAAACTTCTCGACACCCTCGCCAGCATATTTGTCAACAATAAAAACAGGTTTATTATGGAAATCAAAATGCTCTTCTATCATCTCATTTATACCAGCGTCCTTACAACCATATCCGATAATTATCAACATATCGGCTTTATGGAGATTGTTCTTGAATTTTTTGAAAAGTTTTCTGAATAAAAGCGGCTCATTGTAACGTTGTATCTTTGAAGTGGTTCCTGTTAAAAAGTCTGCATGATATTCAAAAGGAGATAAATCATATCCGATTTTAGATTTTCGTCCTTTCATGATATCTCCAGTTCCCATACCCCACCTTGTCTTAACATATTTTTCCGGTGTCATGAAACCATTTTTATCTCTGCGATAGAAACGCACATAATCAAGACTGCCATGGAGTTTATATAAATGAATAGGCGTGTTATACCTACCCGTATATCTTTCAAGTCTACAATGGTAAGTCCTGTTATCGTGCAACAGTTTACCATAATAATCTGAGCCAAATTCATCAAATCCGTCAGAAATATTACCATTGATATAACCTGTATGATTAAATGACTCGAATAGCATATCGTGATTTAAGGTGTGTACATCAATGATATGAGTACTGCTCATTTTCGAAAGGTAGGATAGAAAGCCATTGTAGCCTTCAACATAATTGACCTTGAATGGTTCATCATCATATCTATTTTTACCATTTCTATCTTTTAGTAAATAGGCAACCATTTGATTGTATATGTGATCTACGCTGTATAACATATTAAGGTAGTCTTCATGCTCTCCTAAAAGATCTATGCATAACGTTTGATAACGTTCCTGTATTGCCTCATCCTTAATAGTAATGAAGTCGTAAAATTGCTCATAATCAAACATATTGTCATGTGCAACATAATATTCCTTTATGAGTCGTTTACAGAATTCAAAGCATCTTTGGTGGAAATTACGAATTCCTTCTATCTGAAACAGTGGTTTTTGTCCATTAGTTGAGATAGTCAATTCTCCCGAAGGGGAAAAATCAATTATCTTATCATCAAAATTTAAAAGCAGTTTGTTTAAATCATTACCAACAGGATATCCCATAGGAGCAGAGAATCCAGCTCCCAACAATAATGATATAGAACTTCGTTTGTAAAAGGGAGTTATATCATTATACTTGCATCCCAAATCTATTTGCCATTTATCCATGAACGTGCTTGTTCTTCTTTCTTTTGTAGTTTTGAAACTGCTCACGTGATTCAAAAATACTATAATTTGTTTTTTTCTCTTGCTCGTTTTAATGCCAAATCAAGCTCAACATAGAAACTAATATACTGCTTGTTATATGTTTCTATTACGTTATTAAGATTCTCCATATTTTTAATTGAATCAGCAATCAAATCCAGTTGCATATCAATGGCCAAATTGAATTTTACCTTGTCATTCTTTAAACTTGGATTGGCCATTATTGGTTGTAATCCCTTTTCAATTATTGTGTCGAAATTCTTTTCTACATTCCACAAAAAGGTCGTACTAAATGGATCTCTTGGATAACAATTGTGATAGATATGTAGCTTTTGAAGATGTAGAATTTCATCTTCACCCTCAAGTGCAAACTTCATAAGAAGTGTTGTAGGGTTTTCTTGTGTGATCGGTTTGTCCCAGGCCTGACGTTCTTTTTCTTCTTGAGTAATCAATTCCAAGAGCCATTTCGTATACAAGGAATTTATCGTGTTCTCTTTTTGAATGTTGTACTCAGCGGATTCTGAGTCACTCCTCTTAGTATAAGTGGATAATAGGGATAATTTATATACACCAGGGAAATTTGCCATTTTCAGAAATCTCTTTTTCAAATCAGAAATTGAGCAATTTAATTTCTTAGCTTCTATTTCTATGGCAAATATAACTTCTTTCACATCTTTATCAGATAACGTATCAGGATCAATTCCTAAAGCGATAACTTCAGTTGCTTTCTCAGGATTGTTAACTTGAAATTCCTCCCAATATGAGGAGTTCCTCCAATTGTCATTACAATTTACTTCTTCCATATGCATATTTGAATTATCTGTTGTTAAATTACTAACCTGTCAAATTCTTGTAAGAAATCAGATTCTTGTATTAATACACCTTTATGAATGCAATGTATGGCGAGTACATTTTTACTATAGCAGGTAACTCTTTATTTGACATGTCACTACCTTTTGGTAAAGATATCTTTATTGGTGCAGAATCTATAAGGCTGAGAAGATATGAGCTTTTTATAGCATAACCTATATTGTCTGCGGAGGTAATACCCGCATTAGTGATACCAACAAGATGTCCCTTTTTGTCAAACAATGCGCCACCACTGTTCCCTGGCTGGATAGGAGCAGATATCTGATATGTAACGATATCGCCTTCATATCCTGTCTTGGAGCTAATTAATCCATCGGTTATCTTCACCTCATTGCCGAGTACCTGAGACAAGGGATAGCCCATTGTGAAGATAGAAGTACCCACGTCAATTGTGTTAGGAAGTATTTTGTAAGGCACAGTTTTGAATGGCTTGAATTTCTTATCTGTTATATTGATTAATGCAATATCATTGTTCTTATCAGTAGCAAGAACTTTTGCTTCAAATTCTTCAAGAGTGCCATTTATACTTAACCCAACCATTATTTTGTTGGCTTTTTCAATGACATGATAATTTGTTGCAATAATATTACCTGATATTACAAATCCACTGCCTGTTCCTTTTAATGAAGAATCTGTTGTAGAAGCAATTACTGTTGATCCATTAATGTCCTTTTTGGGGAATGTCTTTATAAAACGATATTCATATTTACCATCAATTGTTCCATTTCCGGTATCAAAAGACAGAATTCCATCTTTATATGTACCAAGACTCTTCTGGATTCTCCATTTACATTCTCTGTCTTTTGCTAGATTATATGTTATGTCATAAACATCCTTTTCTATCTCGTTCAATTCCAACCTAACGGCACCTCTAAAAAAGGTTTCCACGGCCGTTTCTGTACCGGTTGAATAAAATGAAGCATCAATAACAAGGCCATAATATCTTCCATCTACATCAATAATTGCTATAGTGCTTTGATCATCGGAAGGAGTATAGTTCTTATAGATTCCTTCAATTGAAGAGTAATCCTTTCCTTTATAATACTCCTGGAACTCGGTATCAGTCCAAAATGTAAACTCTGGATAATATAAAGGAGATACTAAACTGGGATCGTAATTATAGTGCAAGTCCTTAATTTTCTCCATAATATTCTTTCTGGAGGTTCTGTAGGCACTCCTATTCTTCACACTAAATCCATATACTTCTGTACCCAAAAAGTCTTCAAAAGAAACAATTGTATAACTATCTTCTCTGTTTACTCCAACAATCAAAAGACGAGCTTTTTCTTTGGGGGGCATTTGGTTAACCTGCCCTAAGTCAATTCTGTTGAATCCTACAGATATCAAGCAACTAGCAACATCTTCTATTCCTTCTGCATCAAGACTGCTGCTACTATAAATACAAAAGTAATTATAACTGTTTAGAGTTTGAGCATTTGTAGTAACAATAATACTCAATTGAAATAGTGATAAGAATAGTAAAATTAACCGAAATAATAGCGTATGTGTAAATGAGAACGCAACATTATGACTTGTACAAACTTCTTGTTTCATCATCTTTACCCTTTCTATTCATTGTTTACTAACTCTATTATTGTATTCTTTTGATGACACCAACAAATCTTTAACATCCACTTCGAGATGATTGGCTATGTCGTATAGTTGTTCGACGGACGGTTGTACTTTGTTAGTCATCCATCGTGATACTGTTCCCAGATTGCGTCCCATCTGTTCTGAGAGCCATGTGCCTGTTTTGTTCTTCTCTGCCAAAACAGACTTGATGCGATTATAATGCGTATATTCCTTCATTTTAGTAGAATTCTATCATATTTAGGCGTTTCGTGTGCAAATATAATGAAAATATTGCAAGAAAACAAATAATATCGAAGAAAATAGCATAAAGAAGGCAAAAAGGGAGGAGAAATAGAAATCTCATCCTCCCTAAATTTGTATTTACAAGCCAAGTCCTCGTTTTTTGCTACCATCCCAATTGGTCAATTCGTCAGCATTACCATTACTGCCACCAACAGACTGACCACCTGTTGAGATTCGCATTTCTGACGCGAGTTGACCTATACGTGTTACAGCGATGTCCCACTGGAACCTACCGATACTGCCAACAATAGAATCCGCCATATCAGCGATACTGCTTGCAGCCTTCATACGATCAGACTCTTGGTAAGGATTAAGACCATTAATTTGGCATTGGGCAATGATGCCCTGACCAATAGTGCGTTCATCGTCATGATTGAAGATAGATGCTGTGCTATGGGCCCAATCTGCCAGAGCCTGAGCCGCTTTCTTGACAACATCATGGAGAAAGTTCCAATGATCGTATGCCTCTGATGCACCTGACAAACGAATGAAACGTTCTATATCAGAAAGACGGCTTTCTGCCTCATTGGCTCTCTTCTCTTCACGATTACCTCTCATGGTCTGCTCCTGTGCTTTCTGTTCTGCGGCATCCGCTCTTCTTTTCTCACGGGCCACTGCTCTTTCATCAAGTTCCGAGATACGCTGTCTCAAAGCCATATTCTCCTTGTCTGTCTCAACAGCTAAGGCTATTTTCTGTTTGACATCGAGATACATCTTTTTGCCGACATCATTGATTTTCTTCTTGTGCAGTTTCGATACGCTGAGTAACTGGCTCTGAAGAGTGGTTACAATCTCTTTAGCCCTGGCATTGCGTTCCTTTTGCCATTCTTCACGCTTCAACATAGGAATGGGTGTCCTGATTTCCCTGTCAAGTCGTGACAATGTCATGTCAATAAGGTCTTTAACGGTCAACGGCTCCTTTGAACCTTGGAAGGAGAATGTCATATCAGCAAATGGCACCGCATCCAGCTCTTCCTCAGGGACACTCGTTGCAGAAAGCAATTCGTCGATGGCTTCCTGAAGTTTGGTTAACTTGCTGTTACCAGCCTCAATTTTCTTCTGGATCTGCCTCGATTCTTCTTTCTTACGTTCCGTATATTCTGCAACCTCCTTGGCGCGTATAACTTCCTGCTCAGCCTTGAAAGTATGAGCATCACGCCATTTCTTGTCACTTTTCTTGCCACGTTCCATTTTGAGGGCGTTGGCCAACATGTCCTGAAGTTCCGACATATCATGACGGTTTAGATTGATGCACTGGCCAGTCTCATGGTCTGTCCAATCGAAAACATAGTGAGCATGGTGGTTCCATAGAAAGATTGTCGAACCTTCTGCAGAATCGAGATACTTTCCTTGCTGATGATCCTTGTCTGTAACAAGATGCTCATGTCCTTCGTCAAGGTGAGCATAGATAGCTTTCGTCTTGATGCCCCAACGTTGCTCAATCTGATTAGCCAGAGTCTTCATCTGCTCCATCGTTGTAGCCTCTGTGATTACGGCTACACCTTCTCGGATAGGCTCTGAGTTCTTCGGCATTTTCTTAGGCTTCGACAAGTCAAGTTCCCATTCAGGCACGACCTTCTGATGTCCAGTTCTTGGGTCAACGATTGGGTTGCCCGTCCTTTTGTCGTAAGCAGGCATTGTCAATTGTTTGCCATTCTTATCAAGTTTTGCTTTGCGACAGAAGTGATGGCTGGAATAGCGTTCCTTGGCTTTGCGGATCTCATCGGCTACCGACTTGAAGTCGTCAGCTTCCCAGCTCTTGTTAAGATGTGAATACTCGGAATGAACGTGCTTCATTTCCTTTTCGCGCCTGTTGTGCTTTTCGGCACCATACTTGGCAGCGCATATATGTATTGATGTTTTCATAATTGTATAAAATTAGAAATTATATAATTCAGATTTACAATAATTCAGAAGATGCCATGGTGGCAGTCCTTCTGACGAGAGAGTCCAGGGAGAATGTTCTCCTTGGTCGGGTTCTTAGGGCTGAAAGTCCTGAGCGGGGGTCTGGGGAGGGTCACTCCAGCGGTAGGGCTCGAAGGGGAGAAGCCGCTCCCCTCGCGGTACTTAGGCAGAGCCTGAGCGGAGTCCAGAGAGGTCACTCTGGCACACAAGGGTTGGCATAACCCTTAGTGTGCTACCTGATTCCCGTTGGGAACAGTCGGGCTGCGCACGGTGTAAGGCGCAGAACGGCTGTTGTGACGGGATGAAGGTAGAAACCTCGCAACGCGATAGACAATCGCAACTCTGTTGCGTGGAAGGGGGTATAGGGGCAGCATAGCCCCCATAACGGCCAGTACCATAATGATGCAGAATTACAGAAATTCATATTTGTATAATTGCAGTTTTACATAATTACTGTTTTTTTGCATCTGCGTCATCCGGCATCGGAGTTCTGAATGAAGGATTAGCATATGGAATGATGAGCATCATCTCATTAATGCGATCTGCGATTCTTATGCCGTAGAGAATCCGCAGTTGGGCTGGCGTGAGATTTGTGGTGACCATAGTGAAGAGCATCCTACAATATCGATATGACAGCAAGTCAATCACGGGAGTAACGCGATTGCCATAGTCGATGAAAGTTGGTTCCTCTTCGCCAAGATCGTCAATTCCCAGCATGTTGGTCTCTTGTATTTGTCTGTATTCTTTAGAGTCAACTTTCACTTGGTTATAGATGAACTTAGCACTCTCAATTCTCATCCCGTAGGTACCAATAGTCGTATTACCATTAAAAGGTATTTCAAGACTTCTGATTAGGTTCTGCAAGGCATACATCATTGTACTCTTGCCGTTACCCACACCACCACACAACAGAAGGCCAAATTTGGTCGTAGGTTCTGTAAAGAGCCTTGCTATCTGCAAAATCTGGTCTTGCAGTTCATCGCTATCGGCAAAAGTGTTTCCACGCTTTTCAACCTCTATTTGGTAAGCTGTTTTAATGCAAAGAGCAGCTTCCTCTATTGACATCGGGAACTTAGCAAAACCCGGTGTAGTCTTCCGGCCTATTAGCTTCGATCTTAATTGTGCTAATTTGGCCATTGCACTTTGATTCATTTCCATAATTGTTCTTGTATTTGTAATTAATCCAGTTAAAAACATAATCGCGACAGTCGGTCTCTTCTTTTCCCTTACAGCCCTTAAGTTCCTGCTCTGAGAAGAACTCACCGACTTTGTCTTTTAGTTCTTCACCGTTGAGAATAATCTTATTCTTGGCAAGTCGCTCTGATAATTCACGGAGCCAGGAATCATCATTCAGCAGCTTTCCCCTAAGTTCAGAAAGAGACAACACAACTTTTGAGTTGGACGAAGGAGAATGCTTTCCTTCTTTCCCTTCTTTTTGATTATTTTCTTCTTTATTATTGGAATGGGGCAACGATTGTGGCAACTTACAAGCCAACGATCCGGTCAAAGGTTGGGTCATCGGTTGGGGCAACTGTAACGGCTGCTCATCCGAAAGATTGAGCGTGTACAAAGCCGGTTTCCCTTTGCCTTCTCCTTTGGAATAGTCAATCAGCCCTCTCTTTTTTAGCCCTTCCCTTGCCTTCATTACGTTCTGCTTTGAAGTGTTTAGCCGTGCCACCAGCATCTGGGTGCTGACCTTGAAGGGCTTTACCCAGTGCTGACGGTTGGCTTCATACAGCAGATAGAAGTAGAGAACGCCCTCACTCAGAGAGCATGGATCATTCTCATTCTCGAACCAGAAATGGTTCATGTAGTCATAGATGCTCATCATTTCACCCCCTTCTCTATACGTTCCACATCAGACAACTTATATTGGTTCTTGCCTCCCAACTTATAGCAAGGAAGATAACCACTGACATTCCAACGCCAAAGTGTTGCTCTGCTCTTACGCAGACGATGAATCACTATAGCCTCGTCGATCATCACGTCTTCATTGGCTTTCTTCTGGGCCTGAATCATTTCATCAGCCCATTCGAGGAAGGCTGACTTTAGGACATCAACAGTTGTTATGACCACAGTATTCGACTGTGCAGAGTCTAACATTGAAATAGACTTCATATTTTATAATGAGCAGGTTCTTTTAGCGATCCTCACGGCCAGACATTGACCTCGCACCCGCTGGGATCCATCCTCTGCAATGAGGCTTGCAGCGATTTCACGATGCGAAGGTACGACTTTTTGAAATACCCTTGAAGTATTTTGAGTAGCTCGCGGTAGCCGACTACCAAAAGCTACTACTGTTAAGCGAATTTAACGAAAATGGTACTAAAAAAGGCCTGTAACCATGAGATTACAGACCTTATGATAGAATAAAACTGATGGGTCTATTAGAATAACGACAATACCCAACGCCAAATCTGATACAGCATATTAAGAGGTGATAAAGAGGTTCCGATAAATTCTATACGACCATCTTCATTCTTGGTGTAGCCAATCCTTGTTCTTAATGCAGTTCTTGTAGGCCGGAAAAAGGTTTCACGTTCACCCATATCTAACTGTGAGAGTTCTTTGTTGTAGGCCTTTTGGTGGATAGAAGGGAACTCGTCCTTTATATCCTCATACTTACAACTGCTTATTAAGCCCTCATCACGTGCAACGAACATGACAGTTGCAGCATTCTTTCCTATCTCTCCATTAATAAGGAAATGAAGTGTGTCAATAATTTCCTTGGCCTTCTCAGGGAAGAGAACCACTTTCATGAAAGATGACGGCTTATACTCCGAATTGAACTGCCTCCAGATTTTAAGAAATGCGAAGACTATCTTCGGCGTAAGTCCCTTAAAGGATTTCCCTAATAGTTGCTTAATGAGTCCTTCCACCTCGTCATAGTGATTTCTGGCACGAATAAACAAGTACTCTATTACTCGTTTATGACTTCGGTCTTTCTCACAAAACTCCTCAAAGGTCAGGTTGGGTCTCTCTGTCATAATTACCATGACCTCTGCTACGGATTGCAATGAGGGAACAGAAATATTGTCATCAACAGTCCCACCTGGCAGCAAACGCTGCTTGATCAAAGACATTACATAATCGACATTCTTGTCTGTATTCGACTTCCCGTATTCTCTATCCAAGTTCTCATAGAACTCATCTAACTTGTCTTTTGCCATTTTGCTTCTTTACTATTTCAAAATCCTTGTTGGTATAATATGCTGGCTGCTTGTATGCATAGCACATCAGCACAAAGCGGTCTTTCAGGCCCATTGATGTGTAATGGTTCACAGCATCACTACCTTTTCTATGAAGACCCGCTGCATACATGTTGATCTGAGCCTTTGTCAGAATATCCACATGAGTTTTGCGACAGGTCTTACTACTTGCCAAATCGTAAAGGGGAAGGTACTTGTTGTTTCCAAGTTCATCATCAAAGACAGCACACTTCCTATCAATACCACATTGTTTCATCAGTTCCTTGATCTTCACGTTATAACCACTCTTCCCACTGACATATTTCAATATGTGGAAGTTGAACTTGTACTTCATAATGATGTCATAGGCAAAGCGCATTACTGGAGTCTGAATCTCCTGGCGTCCAACGTTCTCTCTCAAAGTCTTCTCTGGCAGATAATGAACATACATAATGCCGTCGTCAGAAACTGCGATATTATCCATCGTCAACCGCTTGAACTCGCTGATACGACAACCAAAAGCACATTGCAGGACAAAAGCGTCCTTTGTTTCCTGTAATGACTCTGGAACCTCTGTATCTCTCACTTTCTGGAATTCATCTTGCAGCAGGAATATTGGCGGATCATAAGACTCCCGCATCATAGTCCGTTTCTTATTCTTTCCCAAATAGATGAATGGCGAAACACTCAATTCACCTTTCTCTATCAGCTCATTGAAAAATGCCTGGATCTTCTTCATCTTTGTGGCAACCGTATTTTGGTCACGGCGTTCTGTGGGTATATTTCTTGGCTTAACCATATCATACAGGCTCTTATGCTTGTCCACGTATTTGTATTCATCAAACAAGAACTGGCGGAAATCCATCAAATCATCAGCATCAAATTCTGATGGGGTTACTTTCAATCTATGCTGGATAGTAAGAAATCTGGTCAGTTCACCTAACGACACCTTATAGTGCTTTTGTCGTCCTTCTCCGAAATTGCCATCCCTTAAGCCATCTTCGATATACTTAGAGAATCTGTCAATAAACGTTAGTTCGGTCAGAGCCTTCATATTTTTCTGAGGATGCAGTACACTGGTTATTGCCTCTTCAAAATCCTCTGCAGTTATTCGAGTCTTGTCCTTTGCCTCACACAACTGCCGGTAAGCAGTCTCCATTGCATCTATTTCCGTATCTATATCAAGTTTCAGTTGCTTGTTATATACACTCACACGGGGTTTAAGTTCACCAGTATCTGTAAACTTATCCAGATCTTTAAGGTCTGCGTCGATTTCACTCTTATGATACAGGTCAACACCTCTTCCATCGCGCAAACGGAAACGGAGCCTTATGGTTCCTTCCTGTTTGCTTGTCCTCTTTACTATTGTAAGTCCTTTCATACCTATTTTATTATTAAAGCGTGTTTAAAATGTGGTGCAAAGGTAGTCATTTTGCACCACCAAACCAAAATATTGCACCACATTCTTGCAACGCTTTAATATATTTAACTCTGTAAAATACTGATTTACAGAGCAAATCATTTCAAAATTATTTCACGGTATTTCTGATTTTGAATCCCAAGCGGATCACCTCAAGAAGAGAATCAGCAATGGTTATATTCTTTTGTTTTGGTATATGTACTATAGATACAATACTTACAAGAACGAGAACCCTGGTCCTGACCAACCATCATATAATTGTTATCTTCTTTCTATTATATCAAAAGAAAAGAAAAATTCGGAAGTACCTCTTTTTACAACTGACATATCCTTAATCGGGAATCACTACGAAGTTGCATTTCCAAACAAAATGAGGGAAGTAATAACCCTACCATGTGGAATAAAGCTAGAGAAAGTTGATTTCAAAACCCGGACAGGGTATCGCAGGGCTAAAACGTTGTGCATAAGATATTTAATTTTGAGTTTTAACAATTTTAAGAGACACTAGTGAAAATGGACTATATTCATTGGAATCCTTCTTTAGAAATATTTTCAATTTGGGGTGTTACTATACGTTGGTATGGATTACTATGGGTTGTAGGACTGCTTGGTTCTTCAATTATTGTCAATAAAATAAATAAGTATCAAAAGGAAAAATTATTGGTAGAACAACTGTTTTATTTTTGCTTTGTAGGTGTGTTAGCCGGTGCACGTATTGGTCATTGTATTTTCTATGATGCATCTTATTTCTTAAGTAGTTGGCCTCATTTTTTGGAAATTTTTATTCCTTTTAAAATCCTCCCAGCTGGAGATTGGATTTATACTGGGTATGCAGGTCTCGCATCGCATGGAGGTGTTATAGGTTTAGTATTAGCTCTATGTTTGTATTGTAAAATAAATAAGTTTTCTCCCCTTTTTGTACTTGATATGGTTGCATTTGCTGCGCCTTTTTGTGCTATGATGATTAGGTTCGGTAATTTAATGAATTCTGAGATTATAGGATGTCCTACTGATGTACCCTGGGCCTTCATCTTCGAGCGTGTGGATATGGTTCCCCGTCATCCGGCACAATTGTACGAAGCCTTGTTTTATGGTTGTGTTTTAGTTTTTGGCTTCATTTTATACCGAAAGACAACTTTTAAGAACATGGGTACTGGTTTTTATTTTGGATACTGTATTTCTACTATTTTTACTTTCCGATTTTTTGTGGAATTTCTGAAAGAAGTACAAGTAGATTTTGAACACAACATGTTCCTTGATATGGGACAAATATTGTCTATTCCACTTATTGTTATAGGTTTATATTTTTTATATGTGAGTTTATTCAAGAATTATTATAGTCATTCATAATAGTGAAATAATATGGGATTTCCACTATTGTGGGATAAGAGGACATTGAGGGCTGCAGTAGATATTTCTACCTCAATTTATCTGATAATTCAGTAATGAGAGGACGTTTAGACGCAAGAAGGACGTTGAAGGACTTTGTTGCGGATTTGAGGCATGCTAAAAAAGAACTCCATAGTTCTGCAAATGGTTAGGTGCCGAACTCTTTCCAAGTGCATCCCAAGTGCATCCCGAACGCATCCCGAACGCATCCCGAAGGACAAAAGACATCAAGAATCTCCATTTTCATGTGCGATAGCAAAGTCCAAACAACAAGAAACAAGCGTCAAACACTTTCGTGAGATATGCAGGTAATTAACGACTTTTCCGCCCGAATATTTTGTATTGTGATAAATAGTCGCTAAATTTGCACACGAAACAACAATACCCATCTACTAAACAACAGATTATAAACATGAGAAAACTATTTGCCATTGTTGCCGCCTGCCTTATGAGCATGGGTGCCAATGCCGCTTGTGGCGACAACTACGACGAACTGTACACCAATCTCCCCTTCGAGATGAATAAGGTGACACGTCCACAATTTCCTGATAATGAGGTCAACCTCCGCGATTTCGGTGCTGTTGGCGACGGTTCTTCACTCTGTACCGATGCCTTCCGCAAAGCCATCGAAGCACTCTCTGCTAAAGGCGGCGGTCGTCTGACTGTACCTCAGGGCGTATGGTTTACCGGTCCTATCGTACTGAAAAGTAACATCAACCTCCATTTGGAGAAAGGAGCCATCATCCTTTTCTCACCAGACGATGCCCTCTATCCTCTTATCCATACTTCATTTGAAGGCCTTGACACCCGTCGTTGCCAGTCGCCTATTTCAGGCAACAACCTCACCAATGTAGCTATTACCGGTCAAGGTGCCATTGATGGAAATGGTGAGTTCTGGCGTCCTTTGAAGAAACAAAAGGTGACCGAAGCCCAGTGGAAAGCCATTACCTCACGTGGTGGCGCTTTCAAGCGTGCCGACTATTGGTTTCCTACCGAAGGTGCACTCAATGCTGACAACAATGCCAATATGAACGTGCCAGCCACTCCATCGAGCGAAGCCGAATGGAATGCTATGAAGCGTTTCCTTCGTCCTGTGATGATTAGCCTGGTGAGCTGCAAGAATGTATGGTTGAAAGGTGTCACCTTCCAGAACTCTCCTGCCTGGAATATCCATCCGTTGATGTGCGAGAATGTACTCATCGAAGATGTATTGGTACGCAACCCATCGTATGCACAAAACGGCGATGGCCTTGATTTGGAATCTTGCAAGAATGCTTTGATTGTCAATTCCACCTTCGACGTAGGCGATGATGGTATCTGCATCAAGAGCGGAAAGGATGCCGATGGTCGCAAGCGTGGCATTCCTTGTGAGAATGTTATCGTCAGCGGATGCACCGTATTCAAGGGTCATGGCGGTTTCGTAGTAGGTAGCGAGATGAGCGGTGGTGTGAAAAACATCATGGTCAGCGACTGCCAGTTCCTCGGCACCGATGTAGGTCTGCGCTTCAAGAGCACCCGTGGTCGTGGCGGTGTGGTTGAAAACATCTATATCCGCGACATGTCTATGTTCGACATTCAGACCGACGTCATCACCTTCGACCTCTATTATGGTGGCAAGTCTGCCGTTGAAGCATTAACCGATGGCGACGAGAAGAAGCAGCAGAGTGTGCCTGTATTCAAGGTTGACGAAACCACGCCATGCTTCCGCAATATCGACATCCAGCATGTCATCTGTCGCACTGCTCGCCGTGCAGCCTATTTCAACGGTCTGCCAGAGATGCCAGTTAGCAATATCAACATCCGCGATCTTGAAGTAAACAACGTGAAAGAAGGTATCGTAGTCAACCATACGAAAGGTGTGACACTCAACGACATTCATGTTCAAACCACTGGTCACATCTTCAAGGCCAACAATTCGACCGACATCACCATCAACGGCAAGAGTTATAAGAAACTGCCCAAAGAAGGTCTTTCGCTCGATACCCTGTAAGAGAAACACTCACATACCATCACCGCCTGCCGATAGGATATAGATTCCTGCCGACAGGCGGTTTTCTTTTACTCCACGTTCGGAAATACAAAAGAAAATGGGATTTTTTCTTTTGTATTTCGCTCACTTAATCGTACCTTTGACGCGATGCGTCTAAGGTAGGCTGCACCTCAGAAATACAAAGAAAATGAGCCATTTTCTTTGTATTTCGCTCGGTTTGCACTACCTTTGCATTAAAATAACATATTATATAATGGCAGACAAGAAATTCAAGAGAACAACAGTGACAGCAGCACTGCCCTACGCCAATGGCGGTGTGCATATCGGTCACCTGGCAGGAGTTTATGTACCTGCAGACATCTATGTAAGATATCTGAGACTGAAAAAAGAAGATGTGATGTTTATCGGTGGTAGCGACGAACATGGTGTGCCCATCACTATCCGTGCCCGCAAAGAAGGCATTACCCCACAGGACGTGGTAGATCGTTACCATAAAATGATTAAAGACTCATTCCAAGAGTTCGGCATTTCATTCGACATCTATAGCCGCACCACCTCGGAAACACACCATAAGTTTGCAGCAGAATGGTTTCGCAAGCTCTACGACGAAGGCAAACTGACCGAGGAAACCTCTACACAACTCTACGACGAAGAAGCCAAACAGTTCTTGGCAGACCGCTACGTTACCGGCGAATGTCCTTATTGCCACAGCGAAGGAGCATACGGTGACCAATGTGAGAAATGTGGACGCGACCTGTCTCCCCTGGAACTTATCAATCCAAAATCGACCATCAGCGGTTCTACACCTGTGATGAAAGAAACCAAAAACTGGTATCTTCCCCTCAACAAATATCAGGACTGGCTGAAACAGTGGATTCTGGAAGAGCACAAAGAGTGGCGTCCCAATGTCTATGGACAATGCAAATCATGGCTCGACATGGATCTCCAGCCTCGCGCCATGACACGCGACCTCAACTGGGGTATTCCCGTTCCCATCGAAGGAGCCGACGGTAAGGTGCTCTATGTATGGTTTGACGCCCCCATCGGCTATGTTTCCAACACCAAAGAACTCTGCGAGAAAGAGCCAGAACGCTGGGGCAACTGGGAAACATGGTGGAAAGACAAAGACACCCGCCTCATCCACTTCATCGGAAAAGACAATATTGTATTCCACTGCATTATCTTCCCCGTTATGATGAAAGCCCACGGCGGCTACATCATGCCCGATAATGTGCCAGCCAATGAGTTCCTGAATCTGGAAAACGACAAGATATCTACCTCACGCAACTGGGCTGTATGGTTGCACGAATACTTGGTTGATATGCCTGGCAAACAGGATGTGCTGCGCTATGTACTGACTGCCAATGCACCAGAGACCAAAGACAACAACTTCACTTGGAAGGATTTCCAAGACCGCAACAACAACGAGTTGGTGGCTATCTATGGCAACTTCGTCAACCGTGCACTACAACTCAGCAAGAAATACTGGGGTGGCGTAGTACCTGCCTGTGGCGAGCTGCAGGATGTTGACCGCCAGGCATTGGAAGAATTCAAGGACGTGAAAGGTCGCGTAGAGGCATTGCTCAACCAGTTCAAATTCCGCGAAGCACAGAAAGAGGCTATGAACTTGGCACGCATCGGCAATAAATACATCACCGACTGCGAACCATGGAAGGTTGCCAAGACAGATATGAAACGTGTGGAAACCATCCTCAACATATCTCTCCAACTGGTAGCCAACCTTGCAATCGCCTTCGAACCGTTCCTGCCATTCTCAAGTAAAAAGCTGCGCGATATGCTCAATATCACCTCATTCGACTGGGAACAGCTCGGTTCTACCGATTTGCTTGAGGCAGGCCACCAACTGGGCGAGCCTTCACTGCTGTTTGAAAAGATTGAAGACGATGTCATTCAGAAGCAGCTCGACAAGCTCGAAGCCACCAAGAAAGCCAACGAGGCAGCAGCCTATAAAGCCGCTCCCATCAAGGACAACGTAACGTTTGAAGACTTTGAGAAGCTCGACATTCGCGTCGGCCTCATCAAAGACTGCCAGAAAGTGAAGAAGTCGAAGAAGCTCCTTCAGTTTACTATCGACGACGGAACAGGCACCGACCGCACCATCCTCAGTGGCATTGCCGCATTCTACGAAGACCCTGCCGCCCTTATCGGCAAGCGCATCCTCTTTGTAGCCAATTTCGAACCACGCAAGATGATGGGTATCGAGAGCCAAGGCATGATACTCTCTGCCGTTGATTTCGACGAGAGTCTCAGCGTGGTAACTACCAGCAAAGACGTTAAACCAGGCAGCCAGGTGGGATAATCCCACTTTGGCTTGCCCAATAATCTCTATCAACACTCCCTAATACTCCACAGATGCAGGCTATCATCCTGGCGGCTGGCATGGGCCGCAGACTTGGCGAACTGACCCGCGACAACACCAAATGTATGGTGTCTGTCAATGGTGTGCGCCTCATCGACCGTTTACTCGGTCAACTTGCCACGCTGTCGCTCACTCGCGTCATCATCGTGGTGGGTTATAAAGGCGATGAATTGCGCCAGTATATCGGCCACCGATACGACGGACGCCTCAACATCGAATATGCCGAGAACCCCATCTACGACAAGACCAACAATATCTATTCCTTGTCGATGGTGAAGCAACAGATGACTGAAGACGACACGTTGCTCATCGAGAGCGACCTCATTTTCAGCGACCAGTTGTTCCGAATGATTCTCGACAACCCCTACCCCAACCTTGCCCTCGTTGCCAAATACGAGACATGGATGGACGGTACGATGGTAAGGATGGATAGCGATCACAACATTGTGAACTTCGTGCCGAAGAAAGCCTTCAACTATGCCGATGTTGACCAATACTACAAGACGGTCAATATCTATAAGTTCTCGCGCGAGTTCTCATGCCATAAATACGTGCCTTTCCTTGAAGCCTACTGTTCTGCATTAGGCAACAACGAGTATTACGAGCAAGTGTTACGCGTCATCACCCTTCTCGACAATGCCGAGCTCAAGGCTTTACCCATCGGCAACGAGAAGTGGTACGAGATAGACGATATTCAAGATTTGGATATTGCCGAGACCATTTTTGCCGAAGGCGATGAGATGCTCCATCGTTTCAACTATCGCTACGGTGGTCACTGGCGCTTCCCCAAGATGCTCGACTATTGCTATCTGGTCAATCCCTACTTCCCCACCGCTCGCATGAAAGATGAGTTGCGTGCCAATTTCGACACGCTACTGACCGAATACCCATCGGGTATGTTTGTCAACTCACTTCTTGCCGGCAAGTATTTCGGCATCCGCCAACAGTATGTTGTCGTGGGCAACGGTGCAGCCGAACTCATCAAGAGCATGATGGAACATGTGGAAGGACGCATCGGTGTGGTCTATCCCACCTTTGAGGAATATCCCCACCGCCTGCGACCCGAACAGATTGTGGCTTATCAGCCCGATCCACAGACCTTATCATATACTGCCGACGACCTCATCAACTTCTATGATGAGCATCCCATCGACAATCTGTTGCTCATCAATCCCGACAACCCTTCTGGCAATTTCATCCCAATGGATGGTTTGCTGCAACTCATCGAGTGGGCCAAACAAAAACATATCCGACTGGTCATCGACGAATCGTTTGTGGATTTCAGCGATGATTTCGAGCACAACACCCTATTGCGCAACGACCTGTTGGAGCAGTACGACGGTCTTATCGTAGTGAAGAGCATCAGCAAATCGTATGGTGTTCCCGGACTGCGATTAGGCATCTTGGCATCTGCCGACAGCAGCCTCATCCAGTATATCAAGCGCGATGTCAGCATCTGGAACATCAACTCGTTTGGCGAGTTCTACATGCAGATATTCGGCAAATACGAGAAAGACTATATGGCAGCCTGCCACCGTTTCATTGCCGAGCGCAACCGCTTCGGTAAGTTGCTTCAGCAGATACCCTATCTGCGTGTGTTGCCCACTCAAGCCAACTTCTTCTGCTGCCAGGTAACCGACCGCTATTCTTCTGCCGAACTGACCAAGCAACTCCTGTCGCGCTTCAATATCATGATCAAGGACTGCGATTCGAAGAACGGACTCAAGGGTCGCAACTTCATCCGCCTGTCGGTACGCGCTACCGAAGATAACGACCGGCTCATCGAAGCATTCCATATTCTCGCACAATGAAACGCATCTGTATCTGTGGCGGTGGCAATCTCGGACATGTAGTGGCTGGTTTCCTGGCTGCCAACGGCTGTGAGGTCACTCTACTCACCCGTCATCCCGAACGCTGGAGCCATACCCTCCACATCACGACTCCTGAAGGAACAACCCTTGAAGGACATCTTTCCACCATCAGTTCCACAGCCTCCGATGTGGTACCGCAGGCAGATATGCTACTTCTTGCCCAACCAGGTTTTGCCATCAGAAGTGTGTTAAGCGAACTGCGCGACGTTCTCCGCCCCGGCATCCCCGTGGGAAGTATCGTCAGCAGCACAGGTTTCTTTTTCGAAGCCATGTCACTTCTTCCTTCCACCACTCCCCTTTTTGGTTTTCAGCGTGTGCCCTTCATCGCCCGTACTGAGGTCTATGGACACAGTGCCCACCTGTTGGGTTACAAGTCGTCGCTGAATCTTGCCGTAGAAAGGGCAAGTAGAGAAGATGCCAACCGCATTGCCAGCGAGATACAACAACTATTCCATTGTCCCACACATCTATTGGCATCCCACTACGAAGCCAGTCTGACCAACAGCAATCCATTGCTCCACACCTCACGTCTTTACGACCTGTGGCACAACTGGCAAGAGGGCATCACCTACGAAAGCATACCAGAATTTTATTCCAACTGGACCGACAACGCCTCATCACTACTGATAGCGATGGATGCCGAGTTCATGCAATTGCTCGACAAGTTGCATGTGACACCGGGTGCCATCCCCACCATTCTCGATTATTACGAGAGTACCGATGCACCATCGCTCACTCACAAACTACAGTCGATAGCAGCCTTCAAGGGCATTATGTCACCGATGGAAAAAGTCGGCACTACCTATATCCCCGACTTTCACAGCCGTTATTTCACAGAAGATTTCCCTTATGGTCTTGCCATTATCCATCGGCTGATACATGAGCACAACATCCCTGCGCCCCATATTGACCAAGTCTATGACTGGGGCATGAATCTCATCAGCCGATACAGCAACTGACCCTTTACGCCTTTCAGTCTTTACCAACGCGTAAAGAGAGGTGCCCATAAAATTCAGTTTTTCTAAAAATTTCGACCACTCGACCACCCATCACGATAACCATCTGTGGTCTAATAGATTGCCGGTGGTCGATAGTTAACTGATCGACCACCCATCGACCACCGACATAAGGGTGTTACAACCAATAGGCTTCAAACTTGTGGGTGACGCGCTGGTCCTCTGGCGGGAGAGCCATATAGTCGCCATAGGTATGTTCCAGATAGTCGCGATACCCCACCATCGCCTTGTAGGTACGGTCTTCAAACGGCATATCGACCACCGTAGCCATATCTTCTGCGGGGAAACATCCCTTCATCTTCGGTCCCGCCTCGGTCATGTTGCATAGCGTTTCCGTAGGCGTTTTAAGCACGATAAGTTGTCTGATCCATCGTTCTATCATCGCCACAGATATGGGCAACAGCCGATAGACCCAATAGGCAAGTTGTGAATGGAGCGGATTGTCGTTTGAAATCTTGCAACGGCGTATTTTGTAGAGCAGTTTTTTCCATTTGAACACCCGTTGCCGCCGCTTCATATCATCCGTCACATAATCCACGGGAAACACATCGATATATACGCCAATCTCGTAGCCCTTTGTTTCTTTCTCCACCATACGTGTGCGCTGATCGACCACTTTGGCAAAGGTATAATAATAATGCGACTCCTTGTTGGGATCGAGCACCCGATAACGTCCTTCCTGATCAGCATAGCTGGCAAGGAAACGCTCATAGTCTTCTCTCGGCATATAGATGTCAATATCGTCGTCCCAAGGTATATATCCCCCATGTCGCACCGCACCTATGAGCGTTCCGCTCGATAGCGAATAGCGCAGGTGATGTGTGTTGCAGAATCGATCGACGTCGTCGAGTATTCCCATCTGCAAACTTCGCAGTTCTTTGATATCTGTGATTTGTTGCATAGTCATTGCCTTATATTATAGGACAAAAGTACTATAAATATTTTGAACTTAAAACAATTATGCGTATTTTTGCATAATAAAACCGACGCAACATGGCAGAATCACTGAAAGACAAGACCGCCAAGGGTCTCATGTGGGGAGCGCTGAACAGTGGCACAACGCAACTGCTCAACCTCTTTTTCGGTATCTTTCTCGGTCGTCTGCTCTCTCCTGCCGACTACGGTTTGGTGGGTGTATTGAGTATCTTCTCGCTCATTGCCGGCAATTTACAGTCGAGCGGCTTCTCCACTGCCGTTGTCAACATGAAAGCGCCGCAACATCGCGACTACAATGCGGTATTCTGGTTCAACGTGTTGATGAGTGCCTGCCTCTACGGTGTATTATTCTTCTGTGCTCCGCTCATTGCCCTTTTCTTCCATCAACCAGAGTTGACGGTGCTGTCGCGCGTGGTCTTTCTGTCGTTCTTCATTTCTTCGTTTGGCATCTCTATGAATGCCTACATGACCAAGAATATGATGCAGCGCGAGATGGCTATTGTTTCTATAGCCGCCCTTATCATTTCGGGCATCACCGCCATCAGCATGGCACTGGCAGGGATGACCTATTGGAGTATAGCTGCCCAACAGGTTGTCAACAGTCTGGTATTGGTATTAGGTCGATTGTTCTTCATCAAGTGGCGTCCCACGTTTGATTTTGACTTCACGCCCATTCGCCAGACCTTCAGTTTCAGTATGAAAATCCTCGTCACGATGGTCATCACCACCGTTAGCAACAATATGTTGACCGTTATCTTCGGTAATATGTTGGGCATGCGCACAACGGGCAACTTCTTTCAAGCCAGCAAATGGAACACGATGGCCCATTCGCTCATCAGCAATACCGTGATGCAGGTGGCTCAACCTGTATTGGTGGAAATCCGCAACGAGCAGGAACGCGAAATCCGTATCTTCCGCAAAATGCTGCGTTTCACAGCCTTTTTCGCCTTTCCCGCCTTATTGGGTCTCTCGTTGGTGAGTCGCGAATTTATTGTGACCACCATTGGTGAAGGATGGCTTGATGCTGTACCCATCTTACAGATTCTTTGCATTGGCGGCGCCTTCATGCCGTTTTATACGCTCTATCAGAATCTCGTAATCAGTCACGGACGTTCAGATATCAACATGTGGCTCAACATTCTGCAGATAGCCATACAACTGGGCATCATCATAGCCCTCAGCCACATGGGCGTACTGCACATGGTAGCAGCCTACACTGTGTTTAATATCGTATGGCTGGGGGTTTGGCAGATGGCAGCTCATCGGTTGACAGGCCTTCGCTTCATGCAGGTGTTTGCCGACCTCACACCGTTTTTCTTTGCCGCAGCCCTTGTCATGATAGCCACCCATTATGCCACATCGTGGATGACTATCGCCCCGCTTCTGCTGTTGGCGCGCGTTGTTGTGGCAGGCATACTCTATCTTGTCGTCATGAAACTCGCCCATGCACAGATACTCGACGAGTGTCTGCACTATGTCACACATAAACATCATCAGGCATGAAAATATCCGTCATCGTACCTATATATAATAAGGTGGAATACATCGAACGCTGTTTCCGCCAGTTGCTCGCCCAAGATATGGACGATATAGAGGTTGTGGCTGTTGACGACGGCAGTACCGACGGGTCGGGCGACCTATGCGACCAACTCTCTGGCGATGCCCGCCTTCGGGTGTTCCACACGCCTAATCAAGGTGTGACAGCCGCCCGCCGCTATGGTGTGGAGCAAGCGCAAGGCGAGTATATCGTTTTTGTGGATAGCGATGACGAGCTCCTTCCGGGTGCCCTTCGCACACTCTACGATGCCATTAGCCAGACTTCAGCCGATGAAGTGATAGCCACCTTCTGCACCCACAACGGCATTCAGTCGCCTGTGGTCTATCAGGGTGAGGTCAATCCCACCGATTTGGTACGTGCCATCATAGCCGGCAAGAATCGGTTTCCCGTGCTGTGGGCAGCCATTTTCCGCCGTACTATCTTGGAAGGATGCCTCGACACACCGCGCGACATCATTGAGGGTGAGGACAAACTGATGCAGGTGATGGTGCTGATGAAGCGCCCCAGGGTGTGGTTCATCAACGATTGCGTCTATCGCTATACGCTGGGCGTGCCCAACACACGGCGCCGCACTCTGGAACGCGAGATGCTCTACGACCGTCTGCTGCGTCAGACGCTTGCCCCGCAATGGTCTGAACTGCACAGCGCCTTTGTGCTTCACCAGTTGAAGGAATACGAGAAATTCATCTGCGACGGACACATGGAGGTCCGCCACAACTACTATATCAAGGCCATCGGCACACTGCCGGCAGGCATTCCGCTCTACGACCGTGTGGTATGGGCATTGCCTCCGCTGCTCAGCCGACCTGTTATCAAACTCTATCGAACCATCATACAAATCAAACAACATCGATTATGAAGTATCCCGCACAGACAGACATTGCCGTTCTCATGCTGTTTTTCAACCGTCCCGACAGTTTGAGAGTGGTATTTGAACAAGTACGTAAGGCACGCCCCACTCGCTTGTTTCTCTTTCAAGACGGTCCTCGCAACAAGAAGGACCTTCCTGCCATCATGGCATGTCGTGAGGTAGTGGCGGAAATAGACTGGGATTGTGATGTACAGCGCAACTATCAGGAGCAGAACTTGGGTTGCATGACAGCAGGATTCACATCCCACCGGTGGGCTTTCTCGCTTGCTGACAAGTGTATTGTATTAGAGGACGATGTCGTACCGACCGTTTCTTTCTTCCGTTTCTGCAAGGAGATGCTCGACCGATATGAGCACGATGAGCGTATTACCATGGTTGCCGGTTACAACATGGACGAGGTCACACCCAACGTGCCCAACGACTATTTCTTCACTTCAGCCTTCTCCATTTGGGGCTGGGCATCGTGGAGTCGTGTGGTCAACCAGTGGGATGAACACTATACGTTTATGGACGACAAGTATGATATGCAACTCTTGCGCAACCTCATCAAGCGTCGCAAGATAAAGAAAGACTTCATCCGCACCTGTCAACTGCATCGCAGTTCGGGTGTTCCTCAGTTTGAAACCATCTTCTGGGCATCGATGTTGTTCAATTCCGGACTATCTGTCATGCCTGTGAAGAATATGATTAGCAACGTAGGGGCCACGGATGAGTCAGCCCACTATTCTGCTTTCAAGACGTTGCCACGCGGTGTGCGTCGTCAGTTCACCATGAAGAGCCACGAGATAGAGTTTCCTTTGCGCCATCCCCACTATGTCATCGAGGATGTGACCTATAAGGAGCGCATGTATCGCTATAATGCCTGGGGCCATCCATGGATTAAGATCGGTCGGTCTATCGAGGAACTGCTGCTCAACCTGCGCTATGGCAATTTCAAGCAGATCAGCAAAGCTGTCACCCGCCGCTTCCATATATTGACAGGTACCGACAAGGAGATTTGACCGCTGAAGGCGGCATGTTTCCCTCGCTATACTATCAGAAAAGCGACAAGCAGAACCCTCTGTTTGTCGCTTTTCCAATAATAGCGGTGTTTTATCACTTCTCCATAAGCAGTTCTACAAGTGGGCGATCCTTGTAAGTATGACGTTTCTGATCCCAGAAACCAAAGTCGGCATCATAGCACCATGTGGCCCACGCAATATTATACTCTTTGAAGACAGACAGCATGTCCTCCGTCCACCGATAGGCAAGATCGCGGTTAACAGGCTCATAAACGCCCCACTCTCCACAGAAGAGCTGTACACCGTATTTCTTTGCCACAGCAATAGCGTCACGAAAATCTTGGCAGATGCGTTCTCTATCCCACACCTTGGTATATGGTTCGAATGTCGGACGCAAGTCGGCAGGAATAGCCTCATAGTCCTGTTGTGAGATCATCTGTCCGGGATAGTTTACCTTTCCCTTATACTTTCCAATGGGAGTCCAGGGTGCGCCATAGTGTGTGAGCACCATTGGCTCATAATAGTGGAAAGAGAGTATGATATTCTTATCACCCTCAGGAATACGCAGATATTTGAAAGTTCCCGTACCCTGCCACTTGTTTGAACCAACAACCAATGTGCGTTGTGGCTCGCGTTTGCGGAGAGCTTTATGTACTTTGAATATCAACTGATTCCATTGTTCATGGTCGTCAGCAACAGGTTCGTTCATAAACTCGTATGCCACGGCATCGTTGCTATAGGCTTTGAGCACGTCAGAGAGTTGATACCACATGTTGATAAAGTCCTGTTGCGCCTTATCAGAAGTGAATAGCACATTGGCATTTGCTTTTCCTTCGTTGACAGCATTGAAATGGTGGGTTCTAATGATATGTAGATCGACAATAGTGCGTAGGTGGTATTTGCCTGCCCAATCGAGTGCTTGGGTGAGAAGATGCCATGCTTCGGGCAGTTTGTTACCCGCTTCATCCCAAAACTGTTCTTCGTCAATAGGCAAGCGTACAAAGTCGAAGCCCAGTTGCGCCAGTCGTGCGAAGTCGTCTTCTTGTATGTGGAGTCTGCGTGCAACGCCACGTTCATTACTTTGCGACAACCAGTGACTGACATTGGTGCCTCGTTTGATAGTGAAATTGTTGGTGCCTTCGGATGTAGCTGCCATTGCCGATAGGGTCATTGCTACGATAGCGATAGTGAAAAGTGCAATTCGTTTCATTTGTTAGTTATAATATGAAGTTAGTACTGGATGGACTACAAAGTTACTGAAAAAGACTGTAAAGAGCAACGGATTTTGGAAGATTAACGCAATTCGGCCTAAAATAAAGGCAAGACGGGGCAGAACGGGGAAGCTCAAAAATAGGGATAAAGCAAATTGGAGAGGATCGGCGAAGGAGTTAGGTTGCCAAATCGTAACCCAATTTATGACCTTGGAGATAAGAAAAGTACCCCTTCAAAATAGTGAAGAATGACGCACCTTTCACCGCCCGTTTCTTATTCCGCAAACTGCAATATTTTGCATAGCGATGGATGCCTAAAAACATAGTAGTTTTGCAGCCAAAATTAAAAACGGAGTAAAAAACATGAGAAGTACTTTTAACATTCTGTTCTATGTGAACAAGAGTAAGGAGAAGAACGGTGTGGTGCCTGTGATGGGCAGGGTTACGATTAACGGCACTCAGAGCCAGTTCAGTTGTAAGAAGACGATCCCGCTTGACATGTGGGACGTGAAGGGCAATTGTGCCAAAGGCCGTAGCAAGGAGGCTTTGCAGATTAACCGCGAACTTGATAACATCAAGGCGCAGATTATCAAGCACTATCAGCACCTGTCAGACCGCGAGGCTTTTGTAACGGCAGAAATGGTGCGCAACTCCTATCAGGGCTTCGGTAGCGAGTACGAAACGCTGCTGAGTGCTTTCGACAAGGACATTGCCAACCAGAAGAAACGTGTGGGTAAGGACAGGGCTGCAAGCACACTTTGGGCTATGGAGCGGTCAAGAAAGGATGTGGCAGAGTTCATTCAGTCGCACTACCGTCGCACGGATATGTCGATGCTTGAACTGACACCTGAATTCATCAAGGACTTCGCCGCCTACCTCAGTACTGACCGAGGATTGGCCAATGGAACTATCTGGCAGAGATGCATGTGGCTGAAAGGCGTTGTACTGAGGGCGCACTACAACGGCAAGATTCCCCGTAACCCGTTCGCGCAGTTCCACATCAGCCCGAACTGCAAGGAAAGGGAGTTTCTGACCGAGGAAGAACTAAAGGCAGTCGTAACCCATGAGTTCGAGGACGATAATCTGGCCTTCGTTCGTGATATTTTTGTATTCGTGTGCTTCACCGCACTCTCGTTCATCGACGTAAAGAAACTGACGACGGACAACATCGTAGACATCAACGGTGACAAGTGGATTATCAGCAAGCGTCACAAAACCAACATCCCCTTCCAGGTGAAACTGATGGACGTTCCCTTGCAGATTATCGACCGCTACAAGCACCTACAGGAAGAGAAACTTGTGTTCGGCAAGATGAACTACTGGTCAATGTGCAAGAAACTGAAAACAGTGATGACTGCCTGCGGCATAGAGAAAGCCATCTCCTACCATTGTGGCCGGCACTCATTCGCCACGTTGGCGCTTTCAAAGGGTATGCCCATCGAGAGCGTGAGCCGGGTATTGGGACACACCAATATCGTGACCACCCAGATTTATGCTAAAATCACAAGCCAGAAACTTGACAACGATCTGACGATGCTCGGCAATAAACTCAACGCATCGTTCAAGGACATAAAGAGAGCATAACCACTAACGGCGCATAAATACTCCAAAGCAGAAAGACGAATGATTAGCGAAGTCTGTCATCCGTCTTTCTGCGTTATAATCCCACAGCACACGAACCACTTACGGCTCTTTCTTTTTTCCTATCGTTTAAACGCAGGATGATAGCAACTCTCCAGAACCCTTTCCAAATCACTCTCACGATAAAGCACCTTGCCGCCTAATAATATATAAGGTAGTACACCATCATTACGGTATTCCTGTAGCGTCCGTCTGCTGACCTTCAGAATCTGTGCAACCTCTTTGTCTGTTATGTAGCGTTCACCATCAAGCAATGGGCGATAATTGCCTATCACCTTCTTGTATAGGGCAAGCACCTCCTTCATGTTCTCCAACGCATTCTTCACGCCAACGTTATGAGGCATTATCAGTTCGTTCATAGGCGGCTCGTTTTGAGGTTATATTACTTGGCATCCTTATCCCTACCAGCCACAACATACAGAATCCTTTCTACATCCTCAGGCTTATAGTATACCTTACGGTTGATTTGAGAATAGGCCAATGTCCCATTGTCACGAAGCGTTTGTAATGTTCTTGGACTGATGTTCAGCATTTGGCATACATCTTGATTGTCAAGCCAGTCGCCCAACCCTTTGTCTGTGCCTCTACTGGCCATCTCCTTCATCTTTGTGATGAAACTGTTGAAGCTCGTCAGCAGCTCCTCGTAGGTACTGCGCTCAATTGATACTACTTCCATGTCTTGTTTTGTTTTTGAAATTTGCGGGCAAAGGTACATCAAGATTACCAGATAGGCTCTTTCTGAAAATTCCCTGTTGTGAAATAACACTTCAGGAAAACAAAACCCTAATGTCCGCCGAGCTTGCTCATCAGAAAGCAGACAAGCATCTTTGTGTGGCACTCCACAGAAAAGTGCGTATTAGGCTACACCCTTTTGCGGAATTTGTCCGTAAAGGAAAGAGACTACCTTGTTGTAGCAACCAATGGTAAATGTTGAATTGGAACACAAAAGATGATTTCAAAATCAATTGTTTTTTTCAAACCTGTGCCTCAATAATTCACACCTTTTTTGTATCTTTGCAGCATCAAACGATAAAACTATGGCAAAGAACTTATTAAATAAGTATGTCTGGCTGGTAGAAACTATCTATAAGGCCAAGAAGATTACATACGAGGAGATTAACCAGAGTTGGCTTGACAACGACTTGAGCGAGGGTAATCCACTTCCCTTGCGTACATTTCATAAATGGCGTATAGCTATTGAAGAGATGTTTGGCCTCATCATTGAAAACGAGCAGAGTGGCAGATACCGCTATTATATCGAGAATGCTGACGAACTGAGAAGCGGATCCATGCGCAGCTGGCTGTTCAATACGTTGACGGTGAGCAACCTGATGATAGAGAACGTAAGTATTAAAGATAAGGTACTATTTGAGAAGATTCCAGATGGCGAACAGTATCTGCCCATCATTCTTGAGGCACTGAAGAAGAACCTAGTGCTTGGCATGACCTATCAAAGCTTTTCGAGAGACGAGGCAAACACCTTTGAGATAGAGCCCTATTGCCTGAAAGCTTTTAAGCAGCGTTGGTATATTGTTGGTCGTAGCCCCTATTATGATAAGATCATGATTTATGCTCTTGACCGTGTTCAATGGATGGAATTAAAAGAGACAAGTTTCAAGTATCCTAAAGACTTTGTACCAGAGGAGTTTTTCTATGATTGTTTGGGTATCATAGCTGATCAGAATGTCAAGGTCGAGACTGTTAAGTTTAAGGTTTCTTCAGGCCAAGCCAATTATCTCCGTTCCCTCACCTTACATCATACTCAACAGGAGGTTGAGCGGACTGATGAATACAGTATCTTTACCGTTCGTCTGCGCCCCACCTTCGATTTCCGGCAGGAGGTCCTTTCACAGGGCTGCGATATTGAGGTGTTGGAGCCTAAATGGTTTCGTGATGAGGTGGCTGAGATTTGCAAACACATGTGGAATAAATACAAGGAAGATTGATTATGCGAGACTTTGCTGCTATAGACTTTGAGACGGCCAACAACGAGCGCACTAGTGTTTGCTCAGTGGGTGTAGTGATAGTGCGTGATGGTGAGATAGTGGATACTTTCTACTCTCTGATTCAGCCAGAGCCCAACTACTATAATTATTGGTGTAGCCAGGTACATGGTCTTACTCGTAAGGACACAGAAGAAGCCCCCATATTCCCAGAAGTATGGAAACAGATAGAGCCATTTATTGAGGGATTGCCCCTTGTAGCCCATAATAAGTCTTTTGATGAGAGTTGCCTGAAAGCCGTATTCCGTTGCTATCAGATGGATTATCCGGATTATCAGTTTTACTGTACATGTGTGGCTTCTCGCAAAGCGTTTCCACAATTACCCAACCATCAGTTGCATACAGTATCAGAATACTGTGGTTATCATCTGGCTAATCATCATCATGCCCTTGCTGATGCAGAAGCCTGCGCCTGGATAGCCAGAGAAATTTTATAAAACTTCCTTCAAATATGTAACATTTTCGTTTTTTGCATACTATATTAATAAAAAGATGTATCTTTGCAAATAATTAAGTTGTATGAAAAAAGATCAGATTGTAATCTACAAAGACGAGAACAACTCCATTCAACTTGATGTTAGGATGGAAGGAGAAATGCTGTGGTTAGATCGCCAGCAAATAGCGACATTGTATGGCAGAGATTATAAAACTATCAGCAAGCATATAAATAATGCGCTAAAAGAGGAACTGGCCGGCTCCGAAGAGGTAGTCGCAAAATTTGCGTCTACCACTCAGCATGGTGCTATGAAGGATAAAACTCAGACGCATGACAAGGAGTATTTCAACCTAGAAATGGTAACATCTGTTGGATATCGTGTAAAGAGTAGTCGAGGGGTGATGTTCAGGAAATGGGCCAACAAAGTCTTGAAGCAATACCTCTTAAAAGGTTATGCCATCAATGAACGTATCCGCAAGGAGCATATTGGCGAACTACGCCAGATGGTTCAAGTGATAGGGCGTACGCTATATAATCAGGAATTGTCGGATACAATAGAAACACAGGAGTTACTGAATGTCGTGGTCGATTACACCTACGCGCTTGATACACTTGATAATTACGACTACGAACGACTGACGATAGACAAAATCACGAAGCAGGAGTCTTTCCATGCCACTTATGAGAATGCAATGGAAGCCATCAGTGGTTTACGTGAGAAATTTGGTAGCTCTTCACTCTTTGGTAATGAGAAGGATGACTCCTTCAAGAGCAGTATTGGCCAGATCTATCAGACCTTTGGAGGCGAAGAACTCTATCCCAGTGTGGAGGAGAAAGCAGCCATGTTGCTATATCTGGTAACGAAGAACCACTCCTTTAGTGATGGCAACAAACGCATTGCAGCCACGCTATTCTTGTGGTTCCTGAACAATAATGGTATTCTCTATCGCAAAGACGGTTCAAAACGCCTGGCTGATAACACCCTCGTAGCACTAACTCTGATGATTGCTGAGAGCAAGACAGAAGAGAAAGACGTGATGGTGAAAGTCGTAGTCAATCTGATTAATCAGAAGAACTGAACTAGTTACGTCATTTATCAACATATCCACTCTACATTAT
>NZ_NPIZ01000013.1:0-563 GCF_002251185.1 Prevotella sp. P5-126 | reverse complement strand
CTGCGATTCGAGGACATTTTATCAAATTTCTTACAAAATTATCTTATTATACACGAAACACACATCTTCCGTTCGCCAAACAGAAACTGTTGCGCCTCGCCACTCAACCACGGATGTTCGAATCGGCAGGCGGAAACCAAAAAGCCACATCCGGGCGCACAGGTTTCTCCTTGTTGGCACCTTTCGACTTCATGCTTCTTTGCCATTCCACGAGCTTCTGTAACTCCACTTCATCATGCTTTCGCGCGAAACGCATCATCGCTTCAACATATCCCTGCAGTTGGCCTTTTCCGCCTGCAGAACCTGCCGAAAGTGCATCTATCATGCCACAAAGTTCCTTCCAAGATAGGTCTGGATACAAAAATTCAGTTGCACTGATATGTGCTGCAGCAGCATCAAAAAGTGTCGGAGCGATAGGTTCACGCATGTCTGGAGATACCTGTGAGAGCACTAATTTCACAAAATCCAAGCCTTTTCCAAGTTTTGGCATGGCTGGAGCAGTCTTTGTTGTAATGTCGTAAGTCATTATATTACAGCTTTTTAGATTGAAATTGGATGAGCCT
>NZ_NPIZ01000012.1:0-4510 GCF_002251185.1 Prevotella sp. P5-126 | reverse complement strand
ATTTTGCTTGGGGAGCTACTGAGCCTTGGTATTCATCAATTTCAGGAAACACTTTTACTTGGAAAGAAGGCCATGAAAGCGGATATGCAGACGGAACAGCCCCAACCTTCTCCCCCGAATATGAGATAAATACAGATTTTAACATGTCAGATGATCCTGCTCGCAAGATTCTCGGTGGTGACTGGCAGTTGCCCACAAGAGATATATGGATGGCTTTGCGCAATGCCAATAATAAAAAGGTCTGTTGGGAAACTACTGCAGATGGGGGTTTTTGGGAAACGGGAACATTAAGTAAAAACAAAGGAATAAAGATAACCAAGAAAGACGAACCTGGTACTTATCTCTTCTTGCCCTATGCTGGCATATTCAATGGGACTGGGTTCTATGAGTATAACGGCACGTACTGGGCAGGCACAGCCGCCTATAGCCCGAGAGCTTATATCCTGTCCTTCACCAGAATGGATTCCGACCTCGACCCTACATCCACCTACCCACGCTGCATAGGTTGCCAGGTGCGCCCGGTGCGCTTGGTTGCAGAATGATGAAACTTCAGCAATAGAAAGGGTCATGGGGACAGGTACATTGGTTCACTCTTTAGGGTCGATGAACCTGTCCCCGATGATTCTGCAGCGTTCCTTAGTTTTGCACCCAAAATAGTGCGGAATGGTGTGTGCAATTGTTAAATTGTTGTAAATATGAATAATTTTCTGATGATTTTGATGCTTATATGAAAGAAATTGTGTAATTTGGGAACTTAGATGTTGTATCTGATACACTTCTGCAAAGAAAAAGCATGATTAAATTAGTTAATATTAGCTACGTATGACAGCATTGCCAACCATATCCATTGCCCTATACAACCGACGCCAAACCGAGAGCAATCAAACTTGTTTGAATTGCCGAGGTGCGAAGGAGGAAGACATGGTCAACCGCCTGACTCATAACGATTTAGGGGGGGGGTATTTCTATGGCATAGCATCGTCAGCGACATATAACATCATACACAGAGCCTTCCGCAGGTGTCAGTCAAGGGCACCGGCGGAAGGCTCTGTGCGTTTATATCATCCATAACTGAAAATATTTATTACAAACAAAAGAAAATATTATGACAAGCAAAAGAAAAACAAAACAATTAAGATGGCTCATCACGAGACTGATGCTCGCGATGACTATGGTGATGCCTGCATCAATGTGGGCACAAGAACCAGTAATGTACACAGTGTACAATAACAATACGCTGACGTTCAAGTATGGCGAGAAACCAGAGAGTGGATTTGATGTTCCTACCGATCCTACCGAATATAAAGAACCACGCTGGTTAATGTATAAATCATTAATTAAGACAGTTGACTTTGATGATTCATTCAAAGATGCACGGCCGACTTCATGCTATAAATGGTTCGAAAGTTGTAGCTATTTGACATCTATTAATAACATCGAAAATCTCAATACAGCCAATGTGAAGACTATGTCTAAGATGTTCTATGGCTGCTCAAGTCTCTTATCTCTTGACCTTTCAAACTTCGATACCTCCAATGTGACGGATATGAGTTTTATGTTCGAGCAATGCAGCAAACTCTCATATCTTGACCTTTCAAAGTTCAATACAGCCAAGGTGACGAATATGAAAAGTATGTTCTATAGCTGCTCAAGTCTCACATCTCTTGACCTTTCAAAGTTTAATACAGCCAATGTGACGGATATGATTGCCATGTTCAGGCGCTGCTTATGTCTCACATCTCTTGACCTTTCAAGTTTCAATACAGCCAATGTGACGCAGATGGGTTATATGTTCATGGACTGCAGAGATCTCACAAAAATCTATGTGTCGGATAATTATGAAACAGGCCAGGTGACAAATGACTACAGGATGTTTAATGGATGTTCATCCCTTGCAGGCGCAATAGGATATGACTCGGGAAAAATAGGCAAAGACATGGCCAACTATAAAACTGGCTATTTCAAGACATATTTCACATTGGGCGAAAATAAGGTGGAATTATGCGGAGAGCCTTTGACGACAGAAAGTCTTGACCTGTCAGGAGAAAAGGATTTCGTGGCTCATGCGCCTTTCACGGCTAACACGGCTACTTATTCCCGCGACCTCTCGTCGTCAGAGTCAACATGGTTCTCACTCTGCCTGCCATTTGCATATACCCCGGATAATTTTACTGCATATCAGCTTAAGGGCGCAACTGCTGATGCTGTGGAGATTGAGGAATTAACGGGAGAGATTGTTGCTGGAACGCCAGTGCTCTTCAAGTTTAAGGATGGCGTTGTTGATAAGACAATCAATTTGTCTGCGACAGAGGCTAATATAGTAAAAGCGCCTGTTGATGGCACGGCAGTCACTGGCACTGACGGCAGCTCTCTGCAGCTCTGCGGCACATATCAGAATAAGAACTTCTCATCGGAAGACAACAATGCCTTCATCCTGCTGAACAACAAACTGATGAATCCCGCAAAGATGCTCGATAAAGGAGTGACGAAGGTTGGAGTCAAGCCCTTCCGCGCATATATGACTTTGACTGCTTCTGCTGGGGCGACATCAGCGCCAGCGAGTGCCAGGGCATTCTCTATCGGTCGTGGTGGCGAGGGAAATGAAGGAACGACTGCCATCGACCTTCTTAACTCTGTGGCCACCGACGATGCCGAATACTATGACATCAACGGCCGCCGAATCAACGCTCCCGCAAAAGGTGTGAACATCGTGCGCCGTGGCAACAAGACTATCAAATTAATCATTAAATAACTCATTAATACATTAATAACTATGGAAAAGAAAAAGTATATCCGTCCCGCAATAACAGTGTATAACATCACTCCCAGTGTCATCCTCGCTGGGTCGTCATTAGAAAAAGCGTCGGATGTGGATTATGGCGGATTAAACGGCGAATACTACGGCGATTAAAGAATATTTTTTTTAACACAGAGGCAAGGGTCATGGGGACAGGTACATTGGTTCACTCTTTAGGGGCGATGAACCTGTCCCCGATGATTCTTTTAACCCCTCTCAATATAACGTGATAGACTCCGCTATCTGAATGCTTTCTTGCTGTACGTGCCATTTCTCAATTGTATATAGATGGTTCAAGTACCTGTCCCCTGACCCTCGATTTTGCATGAGAAATGATAAATTTGTGCAAAAAAGTATGGTTTTTCCAATAAAAAATTGTATATTTCCACACTTTTCTTCCAAAATCCTTGCACAATCCAAATACATGTCTTACCTTTGTAGCAACAGTTCCTGCCACGCCTCTTCCTTGAATGCGTACCACGGCAGGACTTCGTGTTTTTATAGAGTATATGTAACATCAAACTATGGCAGTATGCAGTACACCAAACAGGCTATTGACTTTTCAGACCAACTTAGTCTGTTAAAACAACGAGGGCTGATAATTGATGATGAAGACAAGGCTTTACGCTGTCTTCGCTCCATAAGTTATTTTAGATTGACAAATTATCTTGTTCCAATGGAGTCAGACTCTGACACACACGCCTTCAGACCAAACAGTCATCTGCATACGGCAATCGCTTTATACAACTTTGACCGAAAGTTGCGCTCGTTGGTTTTTACTTCAATTCAAGATATAGAGGTGGCTCTTCGTACTCGGATTATTCATTATTTCTCATTAGCTCATGGACCTTTCTGGTTTATGAGAAATGATCTCTTCATTAACGATAGTATTCATCAGACGTGCATCAACAACATTGCCTCCGAGGTGAACCGTTCCAAGGAAGAGTTTATTTCGGAGTATCGACGTAACTATACATCACCTGAGTTTCCTCCTGCTTGGAAGACCTTGGAGGTCGTATCGTTCGGAACATTATCGAAGCTCTTCTGCAACTTCAAGAATGTAAAGGTGAAGAAGCAAGTGGCAAGAGATTTCAATTTGCCCCAATACACGTATTTGGAGAGCTGGATAAAATGCGCTGTTGTGCTACGAAATGCATGCGCACATCATGCAAGAATATGGAACAAACGTTTTCCGACTATGCCTACTATGCCACAGAGATTGCCTGAGTCATGGGTGTCAACAAATAGTTTTCGTCCAAACAAGCTGTATCATCAGTTGTGTTATCTCGCATATATGGAGCAAAGCATCGTGCCCAATTCCGATTTTACAGAAGCATTGGTTAAACTGGTAAAAGATAACCCCGATATACAAACTCGTTCGATGGGCTTCCCATTAGGCAACTGGCAGGACGAACCACTCTGGAGCACTCGATGCTAAAGACGGATGAACAAATAAAATTTCAATCAATTAGGGTCAGGGGACAGGTTTGAAGTGAACCCACAAAGTTGGACGGGTTAATAACTGTGAACCTGTCCCCGATGATTCTGTGAACACCCTTCAAACCAAGCAAAAAAGTTGTTAAACGATAAAAAGTTGCCGAAAAGTTTGGCAGTTTCATTTTTATTTATCAATTTTGCACCGACATTTGCAAGTTGCCCAACTCGCTTGGGCTTCTGAGCCAATAGAGTTTGGCTCCGCATTTGTCTCTATTT